>NZ_JAALDU010000574.1 GCF_014145015.1 Dietzia sp. E1
TGGCCCAGCAGGGCGCGGTCCTGCTGGCCCACGCACCGGCCCCGGTCGCGGAGGCGTTCTGCCTGGCCCGGCTCGGCGACGACCGCTCGGCCGAGTACGGCGCTCTGCCCGACGGCGTGGACATCGACGCACTGGTCGCCCGAGCCTGAGTCGGGGGGGCGGCCGGCCGGCGGTGTCACGGCCGGCGGGACTGCCGGCTGGCCGGGCCGGGTGAAAGAAACGACACCGCCGGTTTCGGTATTCGCGCGACAACTAGTGACGGCTGTCACACACTGGGGTCACCCGACAACGAGGTGCCTGATGTCCATCCCTGGTGATCCGCGGGAGAGGGTCTACCGACCCGGCCCGGCCCCACTGCGCTCCAAGCTGCCGATCCTCGGCGGCACGCTCGAATACGTCCACAGCCCGCTGGCGACCATGGCCCGCCGCTATCGCGATCACGGCCCCGTCTCCGACCTCAACTTCCTCGTCGCCACATGGACCGCCCTGATCGGCCCCGACGCCTGCCAGGCCGCCCTGCAGAACGCGGACAAGGCGTTCGCCAGCGGCCCCGGCTGGGGATACCTGGTGGGGCCGTTCTTCAACCGCGGGCTGATGCTGCTCGACTTCGAGGAGCACCACCACTACCGGCACATCATGCAGGAGGCGTTCACCCGTCCCCGGCTCGAGGGCTACACCCGCAGGCTCGCCCCGCTGGTCGACGAGGGCATCGGCGCCTGGGCCCCGGACCGGGCGTTCCAGATCTATCCCGCGCTCAAGACGCACACCCTCGACCTGGCGACCGAGGTGTTCATGGGTGGCGCCGAATACGCCGCGCCCGGGGAGCTCGACAAGGTCAACACAGCGTTCGTCGACTGCGTCCAGGCCGCGAACGGCTATGTCCGTTCCACCGCGGTGCCGTTCACCAAGTGGGGCCGAGCGGCGCGGGGGCGCCGGCTGCTCGAGGAGTTCCTGCGCCGCCACCTGCCGGCCCGGCGCGCCAACCCGGGAGAGGACCTGTTCTCCGCCCTGTGCCAGGTGGCGGACGCCTCCGGCGGGATCGACGACGACATCATCAACCAGATGATCTTCCTGCTCATGGCCGCGCACGACACCACCACGAGCACGGTGACGTCGATGGTCTACGAGCTCGGCCGCGACGTCCAGTGGCAGGAGCGGCTCCGCCGCCAGTGCCAGGACCTGGGTCCGAACCCCACCATGGCCGAGCTGGAGGAGCTGCCCGATCTGGCGTTGGTGATGAAGGAGTCGCTACGCCTGCACCCGCCGGTGCCGGTGATGGCGCGCAAGACGGTCAAGGACACCGAGATCCTGGGCGTGGAGATCCCGGCCGGACGACTCACCTCGATCATGCCGCTGTACTCGCACCACATGCCCGAGTACTGGACGGACCCGGAGATCTTCGACCCCGAACGCTTTTCCGACGTGCGGCGGGAGGACAAGTCGCACCGCTTCGCGTGGGAGCCGTTCGGCGGCGGGGTGCACAAGTGCCTCGGCATGATCTTCGCCAACCTCGAGTCCAAGCTGGTGCTCAGCGCGCTGCTACGCCACTTCGAGTGGTCGGTCCCGCTGGCCTACGTGCCGCCCATGAAGAACGACTCGCTGCCCTACCCCGCGGACGGACTGCCCGTCTCGCTCCGGCCGCTGGCACGCGTCGCCGCGAACTGACCCGCCGCCCGCCCCGCCTCCGCCGTCCAGAGGATTTCGCCTGTATCGCCCGAGTGGGTCTGAGCGAAATCCTCTGCTCGGCGATGATGCCGCGGCGGCGGGGGGGCGGGACGGCCAGCGTGTCGGCCGGCGGGACGGCCAGCGTGGCGGCGGCCAGCGTG
>NZ_JAALDU010000575.1 GCF_014145015.1 Dietzia sp. E1
GGCGCCGGGCGGCGAGCACGACGGTGGCGCCGGCCGAGGACAGCGCGCGGGCGAATCCCGCCCCGAGGCCGGAGGACGCGCCGGTGACCACGGCGACGCGGCCGTCCAGGCGGAAGCGGTCGAGAACGGGCACCGCCGACTGCGGTCCCGTGCGCGGATCGACGGGCGACGGCGCACCGGGATCGGAGGCGCCGGGGGTGGGATCAGTCATCACGTGGTCCCCTTCCGGGAGTCGAGGATCGAGTGGCCGTGGGCGACCAGCTCGCGGATCTGCGGGCCGATGTCTCCGAAGTCCTGTCCGGCCATGTCGCCGGCCTCGGAGCGGGTGGCCACGCCCTGGGCGATGGCGGCGAACTTGAACGTGGCGAACGCCAGGTACCAGGGCATGTGGGACGGGTCCGTGCCGGTGGCGTCGCAGTACCGGTCGAGGAGGCGCTGCGGCCCCGGCCACCCGGGTTCGGTGGTGATGGTGGGGATGAGCGGCACCGTCGGCCCGTCGGGATCGCCCCAGTACAGGACGGTCTGCGCCAGGTCGGCGACGGGGTCACCGAGCGTGGACAGCTCCCAGTCGAGGATCGCCTTGATGCGCCCCGGGTCGTCGGGGTCGACGACGTAGTTGTCCAGTCGGTAGTCACCGTGGATGATCCGCGACGACGGCGAGGTGGGCATGCTCTCGCCGAGACGCGCCGCCAGGTCGGGCAGGCGGTCGGCCCGGACGGAGGCACTGGACTTCTCCGACTGGCCCAGCCAGCGGCGGAGTTGTCGCTCCAGATAGCCCTCCGGGCGTCCGAGATCGGACAGGCCGACGGCGTCCTGGTCCACGGCATGGAGCGCGACCAGGGCGTCGATCTGGGCGTCGGCCATGGCCGCCTTGTCGTCGTCGGACTCGGCGAAGCCCGGCGGTAGCACGTCACGGATGACGTGGCCGACCACCTTCTCCATCACGTAGTAGGGCACGCCCAGGTCCTCACCGGTGGTCTCGTTGAGCACCACCTTCGCGACCGGCACGTCCGTGTCCGCGAGTCCGAGCTGGATGCGCGCCTCGCGGCCCATGTCGTGGGCGCTCGGCAGGAGCTTCCCCGTGGGCGGCCGCCGCAGGATGAGCTCACCGGCGTCCGAGCGGAGCGTGAACGTGAGGTTCGACTTGCCGCCGGCGATGAGCTCGGCGTCGAAATCGGTCCACGCCCGGTCGCCGGTGGCCTCGGCGATCCTCGGACCCACGATGTCGGGGCGGAGCAGCTGGTCGAGCGACAGGCCGGTGGCCTCTGACGATGATGGGGTCATGGAGTTCGATCCTCGCTGTTGATGGGCGGCCGGGTGAACGGTTCGGAGCGGATCCGGGCTGAGTGGGTCGGGGACGCCGTGTCAGTGCTGGCCGACCCGGTGCAGGTCGTGACCCCGGGTCTCCTTCATGAAGGCGGTCGCGACCATGGTGCAGACGCACAGGAAGATGATGTATGCGCTGATCATCCAGTACAGGTCCCACTCGATGAACTGGGCGTTGAGGTACGGGGCGCTGCCGCCGAACACCGCGACCGACAGGGAGTAGGCGAACCCGATCCCGGCGGTGCGCATCTTTGTGGGGAACGCCTCGGACATGAACGAGGACAGGATCGACCCGGCGGCGGCGACGAGCGTCATCGCGATGAGAGAGGCCACGAACAGCGTCCACGGACGCTCGTCGATCATCCCCATCAGCACCGGCGTGGTGATGATGGTGCCCACACCGAAGACGAAGATCACCGGGCGGCGACCGATGTGGTCCGAGAGCAGACCCCACAGCGGCAGGGTGCCCAGCGCGATGAGCTGACTGGCGAAGATCATCCAGAAGGCGGACTCGGAGTCCATGTCGCGCTGCGTGATGGCGAACGTCGACGCGTAGGAGCTCCAGGTGTAGTGCGCGACCGTGATGCCGGAGACCATGGCCACGACGAGGGCGATCGCGCCGGCCAGCTTGCGCCGCGAGAACGTGACCGTGGTGCCCGACGCCTCGGCCTCGGCCGCCGCCTTGTCGAAGACGTCGGACTCCTCCATGCCGCGGCGCAGGTAGAGCACGAACAGCGCGAACACGGCGCCGAGCAGGAACGGCACGCGCCAGCCCCACTCGCCCACGGCGCTCTCGGACAGCACGGCGGTGATGCCGCCGCCGATGCCGTAGGCGATCACGGTGCCGCCCATGATGGCGACGAATACGAGGCTGCCCCACATGCCGCGACGGTGCGGGGGTGCGATCTCGGCCACGTAGCTGTAGGCGGTCGCCGACTCGCCTCCGTGCGCGAAGCCCTGGACCATGCGGCACAGCAGCAGCAGGCCGGAGGCGACGATCCCGAGCGTTCCGTAGGTCGGCAGCAGGCCGATGAGCAGGCTCGCGCCGGCCATCATGAGCATGGTGGTGATGAGGACGAACTTGCGTCCCTTGACGTCGGCGATCCGGCCGAACACGATCCCCCCGAGGGGGCGCATGAGGAAGCCGACGGCGAAGACGGCCAGGGTGGCCAGCAGCGCGGACACCGGGTTGTCGTTGTTGAACATCGCGGCGGCGATATAGGGGGCGAAGACCGCGTAGGCGGTCCACTCGTACCACTCGAACAGCTGCCCGGTGGTGCTGGCGGCCAGGGATCGGATGCTGCTGCGGTTAGCCCGCGTCGTCTGCACGGGTGGTGCGGCGTGGGCGGCGGTGCCGCCGTTGTCGCCGGGGTTCAGGGTGGCCTCGGCCATGTCGGTGTCCTTCGGTGTGAGGGGTGGTTCGGGGCGCGTGGTCAGGGCTGGTCGGGGGCGTGCGCGTCGCGGAGTTCGCGGCGGCGGATCTTCCCGGTCTGGGTCTTGGGCAGTTCGGGGACCAGGTGGATCTCGGCCGGTCGCTTGTAGGCGGCGAGTCGGTCGGCGGCGAACGCGATCAGCTCGTCCTCCGTGGCGGTCCGGCCGGCCTTGAGCGAGACGAACGCGACGACCTTCTCCCCGCGGTACTCGTCGGGCAGGCCGACGACGGCGGCCTCGAACACGGCGTCGTGTTCGTAGAGGGCGTCCTCGACCTCGCGCGGCCACACCTTGTAGCCGGAGGCGTTGATCTGGTCCTTGAGCCGGTCGACGAGGTAGACCCAGCCGGCCGCGTCCATGACGGCGACGTCACCGGTGTGCAGTCGTCCGCCGGGCATGGTCGACTCGGTGGCGGCCTCGTTGCGCCAGTAGCCCCAGACGATCTGAGGCCCGGACAGCACGAGTTCGCCCTGCTCGCCGGGCGCGACGGGGGTGTCGTCCGCGTCGACGACCTCGGCGTCGATCCCCGGCAGTGGCACGCCGATGGACAGGGTGCCGCTCGCGGCGTCGACCGGCGCCCGCAGGCCGGGCGGCACGGCGATCACGCCGGAGGTCGTCTCCGTCATGCCGTAGCCGTTGTGGATGTAGTGCCCGAACCGCTCGGCGAACCGCTCGACCGTCGACGGCGGGATGGGAGCACCACCGCTGTAGAGGGTCTTGACCGCGGCGAAGTGCTCCGGCCCTGCGTCGTCCAGGCGCATGAGCGCGTTGTACGCGGTGATGGAACCGATCGTGAACGTGACGCCGTGTTCACGGAACGCGTCCAGCATGACCTCGGGTCGGAACCGGCCCGCGAAGACGAGCGTCGCGTCACCGATGAGGGCGAGCGTGGCGTTGATGACGGCGCCGGTGATGTGGAACAGCGGTGCGATGGCCAGGACGACGTCGCCCGGCGCCACGTCGACGAAGTCCGCGAAGCTCCGGGCGACCGCGACGACGTTGCCGTGCGAGTTCATGGCGCCCTTCGGCGGCCCGGTCGTGCCCGACGTGTACGTCAGCAGCGCCAGATCGTCCTGCGTGACCGTGACCTGCTCCGGCGTGCGCCCCTCGAACCGGTGGATGAGGTCCACGAGGTCCCCGTCCGCGGAGGGCTCCGCCGGCTGCTCGTCGCCGAACGCTCGGGGGTCGTTCCTCGTCTGCAGATCCCGCTCGCTGGTGCTGACGACCCAGGCCACGTCCGTGCCGCTGACGGCCTCCCGGATCGCGGGCACGTCCCGGTCGGTGGCGATGATCCCCACGGCACCGGAGTCGGCGACCGGGAGCCAGAGCTCGCGCCCGAAGTACATCGGATTGAGCACCACGGCAGCGGCGCCGATCTTCCACAGCGCGAGCATCGCCAGTGCGTACTGGGGGATGTTCTGCAGGTGGATGCCCACCCGGTCGCCCGGCGCCACGCCGCGGACCTGGAGCGCGGTGGCGAGCGCGTCGGACATCTCGTCGACCTCGGTCGCGGACAGCTCGGTGTCGAAGTAGGCGATCGCCGCCCGATCCGGCGCCGCGGTAACGCGTTCGCGCCACGCCTCGACCAGGCTCGATCGTCGCGCCACCGCGCTCTCGTCGAGCCCTGGACGGTACAGCTCCCGCCATGGTCGCGGGTCGCTCTGACTCATCTCGCTCCTCCCGTCAGCGCCGGTTCCGACGTAGCCGACCGAGCGATCGCTCGGTGTGCCATAGTGTTGCGTACACTACATTGGGTGTCAAGCGGAGGGCGGTTATAGGGTGATGGAGATGAGCGAGGAGATCGCGACCACGGCGGATTGGCGCGAATTCGGAGACGACGCGCTCTCCCCTCCCCTACGCGCCGCGCTGGGCGTGTTCGCGCGCCACGGCTACCACGGGGCATCTATCCGGATGATCGCCGAGGCCGCCGGGCTGTCGGTGCCCGGCCTGTACCACCATTACCGCTCCAAGCAGGCGATTCTCGCCGCTCTGGTCGACACCGCGATGGCCGAGATGCTCGCCAACACCGCCGCTGCCGCCGACGACGCCGGCGACGATCCGGTGACCCGCTTCGAGAACGTGGTGGAATGTCTGGCCCGCTTCCACATGGCCCGGCGCGACCAGGCGTTCGTCGCCTCCACCGAGATGCGCAGCATGGAGCCGGAAGTGCGCGCCCATCACGTCGGCCAACGCGACGCCCAGCAGAAGATGATCGAGGACGCCATCCGCGCGGGCGTCGAGTCCGGCGACTTCGCCTGCGAGTTCCCCGAGGACGCCGCGCGGGCGATCGCGTCACTGTGCGTCTCCATCGCGGACTGGTACCGACCCGACGGGCCCCTGAGCGCTGACGACGTCGTCTGCCGCCACGTCGAGTTCGCCCGCCGGATGGTCGGGGCGACAGCCCGCTGACCAGCGGCGGTCAGCGCCGCCGCTTACCCCTCGCCGGGGACATGCCCCGCTCCGCTGGCCGTGTCCCGCGCTCGGCGCGCGCCCGCGCCTTCGCCGCCGCCTTCTCGCGGGCCGTGCGCTTCTCGCGCTGCGGCTCCCCCGCGCCGCGGGAGGTGGCGGCCGTGCGTCCGCGCACGATCCCGACGAACTCGTCGATGAGCTGGTCCCCCTCCCGCGAGGGCGACCACGCGATTCCCATGCGGGTGGTCGGGACACCCTCGAGTGGCCGGGCCACCACGTCCCGGCGACTCAGCGACCGCGCGTACGGCAGCGGTAGCGCGAGCAGCCCGATTCCGGCCGCGACCAGGTCGACGGCGGCGGACACCTCCTCCGGCGTCGCCGTGACCGCGTCGACCGGATCGAGCCATCGCTCGGCCTCGAGGTCCTCAGCGCTCAGCGTGTCGAACGCCCCGAGCTCGTGATCTTTCTCGGCGAGCACGGCCATGGTCTCGGTGTACAGAGGGATCCGCAGGAGTCCAGGCGGCGCCGACCGCGGCGCATCGTCGGCCTCGCGGAGGAAGATCACGTCGAAGCCGTCGTCGCCGGCGGACCGTGCCAGGTCCGGGCGCGGGTCCCCCACTCGTCGGGCCGTGATCGGCACATCGGGGTTGCGCTCGCGCCACCGGGTGAGCCACTTGTCGGACTGCACGCCGGGAACGTATCCCACGCGCAGGCGGGGGGCGATGCCCGCGCTCTCGTCGGTCATCGACCCCCGCCTGTCGTCGTGTGTCTCGGAGTCCTCAGCCCAGGATCGTCCAGTCCTCGAGGCCCTCGTAGAGGGGCTTGGACTTGGCCAGCGCCGTGACGCGCTCGCGCAGGGCGGCGACGTCGGCGTTCTTACCCGCGGCGAGGGCGGCGCCGATGATGTCGGCGACCTCGCGGAACTCGTCCGCGGTGAAGCCACGCGTCGCCAGGGCGGGCGTGCCGATCCGCAGGCCGGAGGTGACCATCGGCGGCCGGGGGTCGAACGGCACGGCGTTACGGTTCACGGTGATGCCGACCTCGTGCAGCAGGTCCTCGGCCTGCTGACCGTCCAGCTCCGAGTCACGCAGGTCGACCAGCACCAGGTGGACGTCGGTCCCCCCGGTGAGGACGGAGACACCGGCGTTCTTGCAGTCCTCGGCGGTGAGCCTCTCGGCGAGGATCTTCGCGCCCTCCAGGGTGCGCTGCTGCCGCTCACGGAACTGCTCGGTCCCGGCGATCTTCATGGCCGTGGCCTTGGCGGCGATCGCGTGCATGAGCGGCCCGCCCTGCTGGCCGGGGAACACCGTCGAGTTGAGCTTCTTGAACAGCTCGAGGTCGTTGGTGAGGATCATGCCGGAGCGCGGCCCGCCGAGCGTCTTGTGCACGGTCGTGGAGACGACGTCTGCGTGCGGGACGGGGCTCGGGTGCAGGCCCGCGGCAACCAGGCCGGCGAAGTGCGCCATGTCCACCCACAGCTTGGCGCCGACCTCGTCGGCGATCTCGCGGAACTTCGCGAAGTCCAGCGTCCGGGGGTAGGCCGACCAGCCGGCGATGATGACGTCCGGCTTCTCCGCCAGAGCCATCTCACGGACGGCGTCCATGTCGACGAGCATCGTCTCGGCGTCGACCTCGTAGGCGGCGACCTCGTACAGCTGGCCGGAGAAGTTGAGCTTCATGCCGTGCGTGAGGTGTCCACCGTGGGCCAGGGACAGCCCCATGATCTTGGAGCCCGGCGCGGCGAGCGCCATGAGCACGGCGGCGTTGGCCTGGGCCCCGGCGTGCGGCTGGACGTTGGCGTACTTGGCGCCGAAGACCTCCTTGGCGCGGTCGCGGGCCAGGTTCTCGATGACGTCCACGTGCTCGCACCCGCCGTAGTAGCGGCGTCCCGGGTAGCCCTCGGCGTACTTGTTGGTGAGCACGGAGCCCTGCGCCTGCAGCACCGAGCGCGGCACGAAGTTCTCCGACGCGATCATCTCGAGCGTGTCCCGCTGACGGGCCAGCTCGCCGGCCATCGCCTCGGCGACCTCCGGATCCAGTTCGGACAGGGAGGCGGAGAACACGTCGGTGTTCGGGTCGGTCATCGTTGCTCCTCGCGCGTGGGCTTCTCGCTTCGTACGAATCGTGTGGGCCACGGCTCGTCTCGTCGTCGTCAGTCTAGTGCCACGCACCCTGACACCCTCTCCCCGTGGCCACCTGCCACAATCGGAACCCGTGAGCAGACATGCCGGCGACTACACGCCGTACGTGGAGTTCGACCGCCGGAGCTGGCGGCGGCTGCGGCGTGCGATGCCCATGGTCCTCACCGAGCAGGATCTCGAAGGGCTCCGCGGCCTGGGTGAGCACCTCGACCTGGACGAGATCGCGGAGATCTACCTCCCGCTCAGCCGCCTCATCCACCTGCAGGTCTCCGCACGTCAGCGGCTGTTCCAGTCCACCAACCTGTTCCTCGGTGAGACCGTCGACGCGCCGATGCCGTTCGTGATCGGTGTCGCGGGCTCGGTGGCGGTGGGCAAGTCCACGTCCGCCCGTGTGCTGCGCGCGCTGCTCACCCGCTGGGACTCGCACCCCCGGGTCGACCTGGTGACGACCGACGGGTTCCTCTACCCCAATCGCGAGCTCCAGCGTCGCGGGCTCATGCACCGCAAGGGGTACCCGGAGTCATACGACCGCCGCGCGCTGCTGCGCTTCGTCACCGAGGTCAAGTCCGGCGCGCCCGTGGTCCGCGCGCCGGTGTACTCACACACCAAGTACGACATCGTGCCGGGTGAGCACATCGAGGTGCAGCGGCCGGACATCCTCATCGTCGAGGGCCTCAACGTCCTGCAGACCGGCCCGCGGCTCATGGTCTCGGACCTGTTCGACTTCTCGCTCTACGTGGACGCGCGGATCGAGGACATCGAGCAGTGGTACATCGAGCGGTTCCTCGAGCTGCGCAGCACGTCGTTCTCCAACCCGGGGTCGCACTTCGCGCACTACGCCGACCTGTCCGACAACGCGGCGCGCCTGGCCGCGCGCGAGATCTGGAACTCGATCAACCGGCCGAACCTCGTGGAGAACATCCTGCCCACCCGGCCGCGCGCCACGCTGGTGCTGCGCAAGAACTCGGATCACTCCATCCAGCGGCTGCGCCTGCGGAAGATCTGAGGCCGCGCCCGCGCGCACTCCCCGCCCGCGGCCTACACCGGCGGCGCGCCCGTCTCCCCCTCTGGAACGCCCCGCCGCCGCAGCTCGGCCTCGGCCCGGTCGAGACCCCCGTGTTCGAGCGCGGTCAGCCAGCTGCGATCCGACCATACGAGCCGCCCTCGCCGTCGTACCTCCACCTCGAGCTCCCCGGTCAGGTGCTCGATGGACCCTGCGGAGTTGCGGCTCTCCGACGGCAGCGGCACGGGCAGGACGTGCGCACGGTCGAGCGGTGAGCGTCCGCTGACGCGGATGTCCCAGCCGTAGCCGCGTCCCTCGAGCTCCCACCTCTCGTCGGTGACGTCGGCGCGCACGGGCGAGACCACGGGGTTGCCGAGCCGCACGACGCGCCCGCCCGGGAGCCGCACGACGAGCGCGGTGACCTCGGTGCGCAGCGGGCCGGAGTGGATCTGGCCGCCGGCGAAAGCGACGCAGGTGTCGGGCTCGGAGAACGCCTGCGCCTGCCCCCACCACCAGGAGTCGGGGAAGCCCTCCGCGCCCCAGTTCTTCTCGCCGTACACCTCGGCGTCGTCGAAGTCCCAGCGCCGGCCGTCGAGCTCGGCCCATCCGCTGGCGCGCCCGCCGAGCAGCCAGGGGTGCCAGTACTGGTTGAGCGCGGGAACCGACTGGAAGATGCTCGACCCGCCGACGGCGCGATGCGGCCACTCCACGGGGTCGGTGATGTCCACGTGGAGCCGCGCGCCCTCCCCCATGTCCACGCGGATGCCGTCGCGTCGGTACTCGAACTGGCCTCCGGACCGGGCGCCGATGCGCGCCGGGTCGGCCCACCCGTGCGGCGCGGCGGCGAGGCGGAGCGTGGAAACCGCCGCGGAGGACGACGGCGAGGGGTCCCCGTCACCGGGCCGGCGGGCGCCACCGGCCTCGAGCGGGATCGTCACCTCGTCCGAGGCCAGGCCGAGCGTCGCCCAGTGCCCGTCGGGTCCCCGGTTGACCCCGATGAGCGCGATGGCCACGCGCCCGCGTTCGCGGTCCGTGATCCGGAGGAAGTACCCCTCCATGGCCACGCCGTGCGCGCGGAGCGGATCGCCGAAGGGCAGGTCTGCGCCGGTCGCCCGGTATCGCCGGAGGAGTCCCATGCGGATCAGCGTCCCATATCGGGACCACTGTGGACCGGCGAATCTAGGGTGGAATCGTGAACGAGACGAACATCGGACTGCGGCCGCCCCGTGAGTACGTCGATCCGCGGTGTCGCCGGTGGTGGGCGGCGCAGGTCGCCCTCTGGATGGTCCCACCGCTGATCACCCTGGCCGTGGCGGCAGTGTTCCTGGGGCCGTGGATGATCCTCGCGGCGCTGGTGTGGACCGTGCTGACGGCGGTCGCGCTCGTCGCGGTGCCGCGGGTGCGGTGGGCGATCCACCGATGGGAGGCCACCGATGTCGCGATCTACAGTCGTAGTGGTCTGTTCTGGGAGGAGTGGCGCGCCGCTCCCCTGTCCCGGGTGCAGACCGTCGACAAGACCCGCGGCCCGCTCCAGCGGCAGTTCGGGCTCGCGACGGTCGTGGTGACGACCGCCTCGTCCAAGGGCGCGGTGCGCATCAGCGCGCTCGACGCCGCGCTGGCGGAGGAGATGGTCGACCGCCTCACCCTCCTCGCCGAGGACGACCAGCGGGACGCGACATGACCACGCCGCAGCAGCCGGGATGGCGCCGCCTCGACCGCCGCACGATCCCGGCGTCGACGACCGTGGCGACCGGGGCGTTGGCCGCGGCGGCGGTGCCGGTGGCGATCGGCATGCTGCTCAGCGGCCTCGCGATCGGCTGGGTGCTGCTCTGGACGGTCGGCGGCACGGTCCTCGGCGCCGCAGCCATCGCGGTGTCGGAGCTCATCCGCCTGGCGGTCACGGACTACCGCGTCGACGCCCACCGCATCGAGAAGCGCGTGCGCTTCCTGTCCAGCACCACCACGAGCCTGTCCACCCACCGCGTGCGCAACGTCGAACTGTCTGCCGACGTCGTCCAGCGCCGGCTCGGCATCGCGACGCTCAAGCTCGCCAGCGGTGAGACGGACGGCTCGCGCCTGACCCTCGCCGCGCTGGACCGGCGGGTCGCCGAGCAGCTCCGCCGCGACCTGCTGGCCGACCGCGCGTCCGCGGACACCGAGGAGATCGCGCGGCTCGACCCGCGCTGGGTGCGTTACGCGCCGGTCGGGGTCGTCACGCCGTTGTCGGGGCTCATCGCGTTCGGCCTGGTGTTCCAGGTGGCGGACTGGTTCAACGCGGTGCCCGCGATGCTCGAGTGGGTCTGGGACCGGATCGACTCGCTGCCGGTGCCGGTCATCGCGGTCGGGTTGGTGGTGATCGCGCTGGCCATCGGCACCGTGGCGGCCGTCGCGATCTTCGTCGAGACCTGGTGGGGCATGCGTCTGGAACGTCACCGGGACGGGTCGCTGGAGTTGCGACGCGGGTTGATGGTGGGGCGGCACACGTCGTTCGACGGCCGCCGGGTGCGCGGGGTGACGCTGTACGAGCCGCCGGGCCTGCGGGCGGTCGGCGCGGCGCGCCTCGACGTGGTCGCCGTGGGCGTGGGCATCGGCAAGGACGAGGACGGCCAGACCAAGCAGAGCCCGGCCCTCGTCCCGGCCTCGCCGCGCGAGGTGCCGGTGCGGGTCGCGGAGGCGGTGCTCGGTGAGACGGTACCGGCCGTGTCATCTCGCGGCGGGGCGCTACGGGCTCATCCGCCTGTGGCGCGACGACGACGAGCCCTCCGCGCCTTCCTCGCCACCGCCGCACTCACCGCGATCGCGGCCACACCCGTCCTCGTGTGGCCGTGGCTGTGGTGGATTCCCGTCGCGGTGGCCGCGATCAGTGGGGCGGTCGCCGCGTGGGCCACCGTCGACAACTACCGCGGACTCGGTCACGCCGTGGGGCCGACGCTCGTGGTACTCCGCAAGGGGTCGTTCCTGCGGCGCACCGACGTGGTGATCCGCGACGGGATCCTCGGCTGGAACGTGCGACGTACCCCGTTCCAGCGTCGCGCCGGACTCGTCACGCTCGTCGCGACCTCGGCCGGGGGCGGCGGCGCGTTCCGGCTCCCCGATGTCGACGAGTCCGGGGCGCACGAGGTGTGGTCGACCGCCGGCGACGTGTGGGACCACCTGGCCACGCCCCGCGACTGATCACCCGCCCCGGCCGGCGGTGTCTCAGTCCGCGTCGACCGGGCGGTCGTCCGTGGCCGGATCCAGCTTCCGGACGAGGCTCGGTGCGAGCTCGGAGAGGTCGTACTCGGCGAGGAGGCGGCTGACCTCGTCGTCGTCGACCCCGGACAGCACCCTCCCGATGGTGACACCGTGCGTGGGCTCGCTGACCACCCGGATCTCGTCGCCCGCCCCGACCGGACCCGGGGCGAGCACCCGCGCGTACGCGCCCGGCCGCCCGCCCTCGGTGAAGCGACGCACCCACCGCGGCTTCCCGACACGGTGGGCGAAGGTCTGGCACGGGATGCGCGGCGTGGTCACCTCCATGCGCAGGGCGGGAGCCCCGGCGGTGCCGCCGGCGCCGACGGCGCCTACAGCGGCCACCTCCAGCACGGTGCCGATCTGCAGCCGCGCGGTGTCGATCCCGGTCACGCGCAGGTTCTCGCCGAAGTAACCGGGCGGGATCGGGCCGCCGAACTCGGGCTCCCACAGCTCGACGTCGGAGTCGGAGAGCAGGTAGACGGCCTTCCAGACGCCGCCGTGGTGCTTGCGGTCGGCCTGGACGTCACCGTGGAGGCCGTATTCGCGGACCTCGACCGGGCCCTCGACCGGGCGCTTGTCGATCGCGGTCACGCCGACGCGGCCGGGCACGGTCAGCAGCTGGTCGACCACGCACACGGCTCGGACGGTGAACGACGCGGGCACGGAGGATCCCGCCGGGGTGCTCGCCGGAGTTCTCACTGCCCGAACCTGCGGTTGCGGGCGCTGTACTCGCGGAGTGCGCGCAGGAAGTCCACACGGCGGAACGCCGGCCAGTAGGCCTCGGTGAACCAGATCTCCGAATACGCGCTCTGCCACAGCAGGAAGCCCGACAGGCGCTGCTCCCCGGACGTGCGGATCACGAGGTCGGGGTCGGGTTGCCCGGACGTGTAGAGGTGCTCCCCGATGCCCTCGACGGTGATCCCGTCGACGAGGTCGGCTCCCGTCCGGCCCTCGTCGATCAGCTGCTCGACCAGCTCACGGGCCGCGTCGGCGATCTCCTGCCGCCCGCCGTAGCCCACCGCCACGTTGACCTTGACGCCCGGTCGGCCGGTGCTCACCTGCTCCGCGTGACGCAGGCGATCGGCCAGCCACTCCGGCAGGAGCTCCAGCCGCCCGACGATGCGGACCTCCCAGTTGCGCTCCGGCCTGGTGATCTCGTCCACGACGTCGGCGATGATCTGCAGCAGTTCGCCGAGCTCGTCGGCGTCGCGGCCGAGGTTCTCGGTGGACAGGAGGTAAATGGTGGCGACGTCGATGCCGAGCTCGTCACACCAGCCCAGCATCTCGGCGATCTTCACCGCGCCGGCCCGGTGGCCGTGCGCGACGTCGGTGAACCCGGCCTCCTTGGCCCACCGGCGGTTGCCGTCGCACATCACGGCGACGTGCCGCGGCAGCCTCTTGCCCTCGAGCGACGACCGCAGTCGGGACTCGTAGAACTTGTACAGGGGGGAGGTGGCCACGCGGGAAAGAGTACCGCGCGGCACCGCCTCCTCTGTGGTGCCCCTGACCCGCTGCGCGCTCGGCTGCGTCGTCCGGCGGGGGTCAGTCCCGGCGGCCGGCGGGGGTCAGTCCCGGCGGCCGGCGCGCACCGCCGCGGCGAGGGCGCGCAGCCCCTCGGCGGTGGTGTCCCATCCCATGCAGGCGTCGGTGACGGACTGCCCGTAGACCAGTTCCTCGGCCTCGACGGACTGGGCGCCGGGCTCGATGAAACTCTCGATCATCAGCCCGGAGATGCCCTGCTCTCCCCCGCCGATGCGCTCGGCCAGCTCGGCCACGACCTCGGCCTGGCGCTCGTGCGACTTACCCGAGTTGGCGTGACTGGCGTCGACCATCACAAGGCCCGGCAGCCCGACCTTGCCCACGGACGCGACCGCCGCCGCGACGGACTCCGCGTCGTGGTTCGGCCCGCGGGTGCCGCCGCGCAGGATCACGTGACAGTCCGTGTTACCCGCCGTCTCCACGACCGCCGCGCGGCCGTCGGCGTCGGTGCCGAAGAACACGTGCCCCGCCGCCGAGGACCGGCAACCGTCCACCGCGACCTGCACCTCGCCGTCGGTGCCGTTCTTGAAGCCGACCGGCATGGATAGGCCGGACACGAGCTGGCGGTGCACCTGGCTCTCCGTGGTGCGGGCGCCGATCGCACCCCAGGAGACGGCGTCGGCGATGTACTGCGGGCTCGTCGGCTCGAGGAACTCCGTCCCGACGGGAAGCCCCAGGTCGAGCACGTCCAGCAACAGCTTGCGAGCGGTGCGCAGGCCGCGCGGGATGTCGTAGCTCCCGTCGAGGGCGGGGTCGTTGATGAGGCCCTTCCAGCCGACCGTCGTGCGCGGCTTCTCGAAGTAGACGCGCATGACGATGAGCAGGTCCTCGGCCGTCTCCTCGGCGAGCCGGGCCAGCCGTCCGGCGTAATCCAGCGCGGCGTCGGTGTCGTGGACCGAGCAGGGACCCACCACGACGAGCAGGCGATCATCGCGGCCGGCCAGCACGTCGGCGATCTCGGACCGACTCCGCTCGACCAGCGCCTCGCGGGCCTCTCCCAGCGGGAGCTCGCCGAGGATCTCGGTCGGCGTCGGCAGCGGCGAGTAGGACAGGACGCGCCGGTCGGCGGTCTGGGTGGGGTTTTCGGCGGTGATGGTCACGGCGGTCGCTCCTGACGAATCGGTGGTGGCGGGCCGGGTGCCGTGATCCTCTTCGGTGCCCATGTCGCACCCGGATCCGCCGTCTGGAAAAGGCGGGAGGCGGCGACCATGGTGGTCACCGCCTCTGGGCTCCGGGTGTCGACGATCCGTCTAGCGGACGCGTGCGCTCGCGGCGCGGGCTCCACCCGGAGCCCACATAAAGCGCCAATATGCGCGAGCGATCGACATGCCGCCCACCGTAACAGAACCCGGTCAGCTGTGGCCATTCACCCCCTCGTTATCACCACCCGCTCATCCTCCCTCTCCGCCAATCGAACTCTTGTGCTATTCGGGACGCGTCGGTAGAATCGATCACAGGTTCGATAAGGGTGCGGCGCGGTTGGGGGTGACGGGGTTGGATACGACGACGACGGCGAGGGCGTTCGGTCTCGGGGCGCTGCGCGCGGTGGACGAGCCGTTGGAGTCGTTGGACGCCTCGGCGCTGAGCGAGGTGGTGCGGTCGGTGACGCTGGCGCAGAATCTGGCCGGGGCGACCCGGCTGCAGGCCGCGTACCTGCTGGTCGAGAGTTTCAAGGCGCTGGACGAGGCCGCCCACGGTGAGCCCGGCGCCGATACCCGTCCCGCGCACGCCCGCCTGGACCCGGCCGACCGGGCCCGCCACCACCTGGCCGCGGCGATGGCCCTGACCGGATGGCACGCCCGCCACCTGGTCACCGCCGGCGTGCAGATCCACACCCGCCTGCCCCGTCTGCGCGAGGCCGTCGAGCGGGGATTGCTGCCCGAGCAGTTGGCCATCGACGCCGCCTGCCGCCTC
>NZ_JAALDU010000056.1 GCF_014145015.1 Dietzia sp. E1
GGAGACGTCGACGGTCTCGACCGACATCCCCGACTTCCGCGCCTGATCGGCGACGCGGTCGACCTGGGAGGGTCTGAGGACGGCGGCGACGACGCCGGCCTGCGCGACGCCGCGACCGGTCCGACCCGAACGGTGGACGAGGTCGTCCGTCGAGTGCGGCGGTCCCACGTGGACCACGTGGCCGACGTCGACGATGTCGAGCCCCCGGCCCGCGAGGTCCGTGGTCACCAGGACACGGACGGCACCCGAGGCCAGCTCGGAGAACGCGGACGAGCGCCGGGTGGGGGAGTCCGACCCCTTCACGCCGGCCACGCGTACGCCGGTGTCCGCGATAGCGGCGCGCAGCGCGTCGACGGCGTCCCGGCGCGGGACGAAGAAGAGTCCCCGCGTGCAGCGGGCCGCCAGTGCGACCGCCACGCCGTCAGGATCCGGGGTGGAGAGGATGACCAGCTGACGTGGCGCGCCCGTTGTCGTCGTCGTCCCCGTCGCGGTCTCCCCGGCCGCGGTCTCGGCCTCCGGTGACACCCCGGGACCGGGTTCCTGCTGTACCGACGTCGGCGCGCGCTCGACGCGGTGGACCCGGAGGCCGGGCCGCGCCTCGCGCAGGCGTCGCTGAACGTCGGCGTCGGCGGTGGCCGTGGTTGCCACGAGTCCCGCACCGGCGCAGGCGGCGAGAAGCGACTCGGTCTGTTCGACGAACGAGGGCCCCAGGAGCTGGTCGGCCTCGTCGAGGACCATCACCCGCGCGTCGGTGAGCGACACGGCCCGGGACCGGACCAGGTCGGCCAGGCGACCCGGCGTGCCCACGGCCACGTCGACCGGGGCGATGAGGGCGCGACGATCCCGCTTGATCGGTTGGCCGCCGACGAACGAGGCCACCCGCAGCCCGGCACCCGCGCCCACCTCCGCGAGGACCTCGGCGCTCTGCTCCGCGAGTTCGCGGGTGGGTGCCACGACGACCGCTCGGGGCCGGCTCGGCAGGCTCGGTGACCCCGCGAGGCGGTGGACCACCCCGATCGCGAACACGAGCGTCTTGCCGGAGCCGGTCGGCGCCACCGCGAGCAGGCTCTCGCCGCCGACGGCGTCGGCGAGCGCGGCCGCCTGCACCGGTGTCGGCTCGCCCGAGACGAGCGCGGACACGGCATGTCTGATCGGGACCGACACCCCGAGGTCCTCGAGGAGCCGGCCCAGATTACCGGGCTGCGAACCGCTCAGGCCCGGACCTCCGAACGATCGCCGCTCCACAGAGTGTGGAAGCTGCCCTCACGGTCGGTGCGCTGGTAGGTGTGCGCGCCGAAGAAGTCGCGCTGACCCTGGATCAACGCGGCGGGAAGACGCTCGGTGCGCAGGCCGTCGTAGTACGCGAGCGCGGCCGAGAAACCCGGCGCGGGGATGCCCGCGGTGACCGCGGTCGCGACGACGCGGCGCCAGCTGTCCACGCAGTCCGCCAGTGCCTCGGCGAAGTACGGCGCCGCGAGCAGGGAGGGCAGCGACGGGTCGGCGGCGTACGCCTCACGGATCCGGTCGAGGAACGTGGCGCGGATGATGCAACCGCCGCGCCAGATGGTGGCGAGGTCGCCACGGGCGACGTCCCACCCGTACTCCGCGCTGGCCGCCGTGATCTGGTCGAATCCCTGCGCGTAGGCGATGACCTTGGACGCGTAGAGCGCCCGACGGACGTCCTCGACGAACTCGGGACCGGTCTGTGTCGGGGTCGACACCGAGCCGGCGGGCAGGGCGCGCCCGGCCTCCCGCTGGGGGACGGAGCTCGACAGCGCGCGGGCGAAGACGGCCTCGGCGATGCCGGTGACCGGGACGCCCAGATCGAGGGCGGACTTCACCGTCCACCGACCGGTGCCCTTCTGGCCCGCGCGGTCGACGATCACGTCGACGAGCGGGCCGCCGGTCTCGGCGTCGACCTGAGCGAGCACCTCCGCTGTGATCTCGATGAGGTACGAGTCGAGCTCACCGGTGTTCCACTCGCGGAAGACGTCGGCCATGGCCGCCGGTTCGATCCCCGCCACGCCGCGGAGGAGGTGGTAGGCCTCGCCGATCAGCTGCATGTCCGAGTACTCGATGCCGTTGTGCACCATTTTGACGAAGTGGCCCGAGCCGTCCTCGCCGACGTGGGTGCAGCACGGCGTGCCGTCGACCTTGGCCGAGATGTCCTCGAGCATGGGTCCGACGACCTCGTAGCTGGACGCCGGCCCGCCCGGCATGATGGACGGCCCCTCCAGGGCACCTTCCTCGCCGCCGGAGATGCCCGCGCCGATGAACCGGATGCCACGCTCGGCCATGGCCTTCTCGCGACGGATGGTGTCCGTGTAGAGGGAGTTGCCGCCGTCGATGATGATGTCGCCCTCGTCGAACGCGTCGGCGAGCGCGTCGATCACCGCGTCGGTGGGCGCGCCCGCCTGCACCATCACGAGTGCGCGTCGCGGCGAGCGCAGGGCGGCGGCGAACTCGGCGATCGTCTCGGTGCGGATGAAGTCACCGTCCGCACCGTGCTCCGAGAGCAGGGCGTCGGTCTTGCCCGCGGAGCGGTTGTGGACCGCCACCGTGTAACCGTGCCGGGCGAAATTGCGGGCGATGTTCGAGCCCATGACGGCGAGGCCGGTCACTCCGATGTCGGCGGTGCCGACAGTGCCGGCGGCGGGCTGCGCGTCCTCGCGTTCTGTACTCATGCGACTCAGCGTAGTCGACGCCCTCGGAGCGAACGGACCAGCATCGATGCCGGCTGACGGCCGAGCCGGGGGTGGGGCGGCGCGACGAAGTGGTTGACAGGTCAGACGTGCACTGAGTGCACCGATTCGTCGAACGGCTAAAAAACCCTTGGTAACAACCGAGGATGTGTTGTAACACTTAAGACCGGGCCGGATGACCTGGGCCACAGCGATCCGGGGGATGGATCGCCGTGGTCGAGACGTCTCCGCGGAGGCGGGCCGGACCCGCATCGGGGAATCTACAAGGGGGAAAGACCAGACATGACCGGCTCATTGCTGCCCACTCAGTTGGCGGGGACACGCACGGTGTTCGATGACACGGTCGAGGTGCTCGGCGGCTTCCGGGCCGGCTATCCGAAGTTCTACTCGATCGCGGACCTGGGGACGCAGTCGCGGCGCCGGTGGGTGCCGCTCGAGCGGGCGGTCGACAGTGGCCGCGTGGAGCAGATGTTCCGCGATCACTTCACCGAGTCCGGCGACATCCGCTTCTCGACGTACCTCGTCGCGGAGGCCTTCACCCACGGCGTCCTCGGTCGCGCGGTCGCCAGCTTCGTCACCATCGGCCGCGTCTGGGACACCGGCGCCGAGAACATGGCCGTGCGCACAGACATCGAGGGTGGCCTCGACTGGGCCGGCGTCCGCGACACCACCCTCCGGGTGCTGCCCGACGACCCCGCCGCGGGATCGCCCGGCACCGTCGTCCTGCCGTGCGAGCAGGCGCTCGCGCAATGGCTCGCCTGCAGGTCGCGCTCGACCCTGACGGCGGTGTTCGAGGGACTCGCCGAGGTGAGCAACTGCAGTGTCGACACGCTGTGGTCGATGGCCGGTGAATGTGTCCTGGGCGCCGCGACCATCGTGCCGACGTTCGCGGACACCAGCCCGGAGACCGGGTACCGCCGCGGACAGATGGTGCTCCAGGCCCTCCACGACTCCGGGTTGGCCGTCCGCCGGCGCAGCCGCCTCCCGCGCACCCCGGGTGCGGGGCCCATCCCCGTGCGGGACCGTGGATGGCGATCCGTTCGCTGATCCTGCAGGCGCGCGACTGATCCCGAAGCCGTGCGGCTGATCCCGCAATCGTGCGACCGCGGGTCATGGCGACCCGAGGTCGGGGCCGTGCACCGACGGGTAACGTTCGACCCCGGTGGTCCGGACAGGCCGGGCCGGGGAAAGAGGTCAGATGTCCGACACGGCTGACAGTGATGTGATCGACCGGATCCGAGCCCACTCCGGCGTGGGCTTCGGCAGCACCGTCGGGATCGAGTACGCCGAGGTCACTCCCGACAAGGTGGTCGTGACGGTGGCCGTGGAGCCGCACCTGCACCAGCCGTACGGCATCGTCCACGGCGGCGTCTATTGCGCGATCGTGGAAGAGGTCGCGAGTGTGGCCGGCGCGGTGTGGCTGGGCGGAGAGGGCAAGGTCGTCGGGGTCAACAACTCGACCGACTTCCTCCGCGCCGTCACCGAGGGGACCCTCACGGCGACCGGGACCCCCGTGCACCGGGGCCGCTCCCAACAGCTCTGGCGGGTCGAGATCACCGACGACCAGGGGCGCATGGCCGCGGTGGGTCAGGTGCGACTGGCGAACCTGCAGTAACCGGGGCAGGTCCGGACCGGCTCCGAGACGGCTCTGAGACGGCGACGCGCCCGGCGGCGACCTGCCCGCCGGGCGCGTTCCTCGTCATCGACCCCGGTTGAACGGCCCTCAGTCGACCGAGGCGGAGGCGGACTGTTCCTCCCGCGACCGATCCGCGGATCGCTGGGCGGCGTCGTCGGCGGCCACCCGCTCGAGGGCCTGGCGCGCATAGACCCACTGCTTGGTGGAGGTCAGCTGCGAGCGGTGATCGCCGCCCATCTGCATGCCCCACGAGAACATCGTCGTGATGCGGTTCTTGAAGCCGATCAGGTAAGCGAGGTGCACGACGAGCCACATGACCCAGGCGATGAAACCCGAGATCTCGATCGGGCCCATCTTCACCACCGCGCTGTAGCGCGACACCGTCGCCATGGAGCCCTTGTCGAAGTACTTGAACGGCTTCCGCTCGGCCGGGGTCCGGCCCTTCTCGACCTCGGCGATGATCTGCTTGGCCGCGTACTTCCCGCCCTGGATGGCGACCTGCGCGACACCGGGCAGGTTGTCGAGGCTCATCATGTCGCCCACCACGAAGATCTCGGGGTGACCCGGGAGCGAGAGGTCCTTGTTGACCAGCACGCGTCCGGCGCGATCGATCTCCGCGTCCGTCTGGTCCGCGAGTTGCTTGCCCAGGGGGCTGGCCTTGACGCCGGCGGACCAGATCTTGCACGAGGCGTCGATACGGCGGACGGAGCCGTCCGGGTCCTTGACCTCGATGCCCTGGTAGTCGACGTTGGTGACCATCGCGTTGAGCTGGATCTCGACGCCCATCTTCTCCAGGCGGGCCCGCGCGGCGTTGCCGAGGTTGTTGCCGAACGGCGGCAGTACCGCGGGCGCGGCGTCGAGGAGGATGACCCGGGCGGAGGCCGGGTCGATACGCCGGAAGCTGTTCCGGAGGGTGTGCTGGGCGAGCTCGGCGACCTGGCCGGCCATCTCCACACCGGTGGGGCCGGCGCCGACGATCACGAAGGTCAGCAGGCGACGGCGCTCCTCCTCGTCGTCGATCACCTCGGCCTGCTCGAAACAGCCGAGGATACGGCTGCGCAGCTCGAGCGCGTCGTCGACCGTCTTCATGCCGGGCGCCCAGCGCTCGAAGTGGTCGTTACCGAAGTAGGACTGATTGGCGCCCGCGGCGACGATGAGGCTGTCGTACTCGAGATCGAAGTCGATGTGGCCGGCCGAGGCGTGGAGCTTCTTGGCCGCCACGTCGATCCTGTCCACGTCGCCGAGGACAACCGTGGCGTTCTTCTGATCCCGCAGGATGAGGCGGGTCGGCGGGGCGATCTCGCCCACCGAGAGGATGCCGGTGGCCACCTGGTAGAGCAGCGGCTGGAACAGGTGGTGGCCCGTCCTGGCGACCAATGTCACGTCGACGTCGGCCTTCTCGAGCTGCTGGGCGGCGAACAGACCGCCGAAGCCGGAGCCGATGATGACGACGCGGTGCCGGCGGCCGGCCGGTGCGGTGGCGGTGACCTGGTCGGTTGCGGGCTCGGTCATGGCGGCTCCTGATGAGGCTGGTCTGGGTGAGGGGCTCGTTGGCCTCGTCGGTCTGGGGCCCGCGCAACTACCGCCGGGCACGAGTCCCCAGGATAGTGCGCCGCCCGACGCCGTGCACACGTAGAGGCGCGGCGCGCGGGTGCGCGGGCCCCC
>NZ_JAALDU010000576.1 GCF_014145015.1 Dietzia sp. E1
GATGCGCAAGGCCGCCGCGCGGGCGGGCGACATCGAGGTGCCGCCACTGTGGGCGGGATCGCGCTGGCGGGCCGCCGACGCCTACGCCGACCAGCCGGCCGCGGAGGTCGTCGCGGAGCTGTGGGACCGCGCGGGCGAGCAGGCGGGTTGGGCCGAGTAGGTCAGGTACGCGCCCACGGCGGCTAGGAAGAGGAGGCCCGCCGTTCGGCCTCGGCCGCGATGTCGGCGAGGTCCTGCTCCATGGTCTTGCGGGTGGACTTCTCGGCGAACTTTCCCATGAGCCCCATGACGACGCGGGAGACCGCGGGAGCGTGGGCAGTCTCGGCTCCGAAGCGCATCCGGAGCGTCGACCCGCCCTCGGCGTCGGGTGTGATGGTGAAGACGGTCGTGTACTCGGTCCCGCCGTTCTCGGCGACGATCGTGGTGGAGTGAGGCGGCTCGGCGGCCATCACCATCATCTCCTCGGTGGCCTTCATCCCGAACATCTTGCGGGTCTCGCGCCACCGCAGGCCGGGCTCATAGGGGCCGGTCGTGAGGATCTCGACCGCCACTACCCCGCTGAGCGTCCGGTGCGCCTCGGGGATGTCGGTGAGCACGGACCACACGGTGTCCGGGTCGGCGGCGACGTGGCGGGACAGGTCGAGTTCCATGGCCTCGAGGCTACCGGCGTCCAGCGTCGCGGAGGAAGCACGCGGACGCCGAAATAGGGAAACCGGCCCCCGCCGAGGCGGAGGCCGGTTTCTCGTGGTGCTCAGGTCAGCTGACACCAACCTGCGCGATGCGCCGTGAGGCGCGTCGGCTCAGAAGCCGAGGGCGTCGGTGACCGTGCTGACGAGCCCGGCGAAGAAGCCGAGGACGTCGGCGGCCAGGCCGGCGCCACCGTCGACGACCTGCGAGCCGGTGTTGACGGCGTCGGAGCCAGTGGCGAGGCCGGGGAGGAACTGCTCAATGGAACCCATGATGTGGTCCTTTCGTCAGTGGCGGCACCGGGTGCGCCGCTCGGTCTGTCGTGAGGATCTCACGGACCGTTGGTCCCTCAAGATCTCACCATCGGACCGTACGTAGTCCGTGCGACCGTTTCATCCGCTCGGGCCCCAAGACGGTCTAGAGTCCGAGGGAATCGTTTACCTGCGCAGGTGAAATCACGGAAGCACTTTAATGTGATCTAGGTCATTGTGCGCGTCGCACGGTGGGGCGAGTGGCCCGTCGAAAAGGGGGAGGGCCGGCTGAAATAGGCGACACCGGCATCCGCGCGAGGCGGATGCCGGTGTCGTTGCGTCGATCTGGGCCCGAAGGCCCGGGATCACTCAGCTCAGAGCGAGCCGACGATGTCGCCGAGCGAGCCGGTGACGGTGCCGTAGACGCCCTCGGCCGCGGTGGAGCCGGTGTTGACGAAGCCCTGGGCCGCGGTGGAGCCGGTGTCGATGAGGCTGTTGAAGA
>NZ_JAALDU010000577.1 GCF_014145015.1 Dietzia sp. E1
GGCCCCGCCCTTCGTGGGCGGGGCCGGCGGGGTGTGACCGGGGCCGGAGGGGATCAGATCGCGTAGGACCGCAACTTGTCGGCGCGACGGCCCTCACGGAGCTTGGCCATGACCTCACGCTCGATCTGGCGGACGCGCTCACGGGACAGGCCGAAGCGCTTGCCGATCTGGTCGAGGGTGCGGGGCTGACCGTCGTCGAGCCCGAACCGCAGGGTGATGACCTGCTGCTCACGCTCCTCGAGAGTGGCGAGCACGGCGCGCACGTCCGAGTGCATGACGTTGGACACGACCGTGTTCTCGGCGCTGGTGGCCTCGGCGTCCTCGATGAAATCGCCGAGCGGGGCCTCCTCGTCCGCGCCGACCGGCATGTCCAGGCTCACCGGGTCGCGCGAGTGGTCGAGGAGTTCCTCGATCTTGTGCGCGGGGATCCCCGACTCCTCGGCCAGTTCCTCGAGCGTGGCCTCGCGGCCCAGCTGCTGGTGCAGCTCACGCTTGATGCGCGCAAGCTTGTTGACCTGCTCGACCAGGTGGACGGGGAGACGGATCGTGCGCGACTGGTCGGCCATACCGCGCGTGATGGCCTGGCGGATCCACCACGTGGCGTAGGTCGAGAACTTGAAGCCCTTGGCGTAGTCGAACTTCTCCATCGCACGGATCAGGCCCAGGTTGCCCTCCTGGATGAGGTCCAGTAGTGGCATACCCCGGCCGGTGTAGCGCTTGGCCAGCGAGACCACCAGACGCAGATTGGCCTCGAGCAGGTGGGCGCGGGCGGCCTCGCCCTCGGCGACGATCGTCTTGAGATCCGCCTTCTTCACCGGACCGAGACGCTTCTTGGTCTCCAACAGGTGCTTGGCATAGAGGCCGGCCTCGATCCGCTTGGACAGCTCCACCTCGTCCTCGGCGTTCAACAGAGCCGTCTTGCCGATCCCGTTGAGGTAGACACGGACCAGATCAGCGCTCGGGCTCTGACCTTCCGGATCCGCCTCCGTCCGACGGTCCGATCGGGTGATGGCTGACGTCATGTCTCCTCCTCCTGCCTGACCTTGTGACGAGGCCGGCGTTCGGTTGCTGGTGGACGGATCAGGCGCGTGCCCGGGTCACGTACACCTACAACGACGGGGGTGCCGGTAATGTTCCCCGACCGATGATTTCGGTCACGGACCGTGCCGTAAAGGCCGTCACCGCGACGTGTCGGCGGCTCAGGCCGAGCCCGGCGTCTCCACCACCACCGTGAACGGGCCGTCGTTGACGGAGTGGACCTGCATCATCGCGCCGAACACGCCCGTGGACACCTCGAGTCCCCGCTCGCGCAGACCGGCCACGACCGCCCGGACCAGCGGCTCGGCCCGGTCCCCGGGAGCCGCCCTCGACCACGACGGTCGCCTCCCCTTGGCGGTCGAGCCCATCAGCGTGAACTGACTGACGACCAACACGGGCGCGCCCACCTCCGCGACGCTGCGCTCCTCCCGCAGTATCCGGAGTTCCGCGATCTTGCGGACCATCGTCGCGACGTCCGCCTCGTCGTCGTCGTTCGAGACCCCCAGCAACACCAGGAGGCCGGGCGCGGACAGTGCCCCGACGACCTCGCCGTCGACGGTCACCGACGCCTCGGTGACACGCGAGATGACCGCCCTCACCCGCGCGGCCCCCCGGGCGCGGCGGCGACGGCTCCCGGAGGCAGGAGGCCCGGCACACCGACCGGCACCACGAACCCGTGCACGAACAGGTCCGCGATCACCCGTCGGACGGGCGCGGCCAATGCGTCCGGATCCTCACCGGCGCCGGCCGCGGCGAGCACCACCAGGTCCTCCAACGGCAGCGCGGCCGTCCGGGCGCCCCTCAGCACCGCCGCGGTGAGGGGGTCGATCTCGTGGCGCCAGCGGGCGCCGGTCACGCGCTCCACCACGACGGTCGACACTCCCGGCGCGTCCACCACCTCGGGGTCGGTCGGCGCGAGGGACTCCGAGACGTGCAGGTGGACGTCGGGGGAGACCGTGAACACGGTCGCGTCCAGGGCACGGTCCTGCCCGCCGTGGTGCCCGGCGGCCTCGCGTAACCACGCGATGCGCGCGAAGTACGCTTCCGCCTCGTCGCCGAGGCCGTCGCCGAACGGATGGGTGAGGTCTTCGCACAAGACCGACGACGGACCCTCGACGCGGCGCAGATACACGTAGCCGAAGCCGACCCCGGCGACGTCCTCGGCCTCGAAGTGGTCCAGCCAGCGGTCCGCTGCACGCCACGTGGTCTCGTCCCGTGGGTCCATGCCCTCGTCCGTGAGCCACGTCCACACGTACAGCCCCGGCTCGGAGACGTCGCGGCGGAGGATCCAGGCGTCCACGCCCTCGGACGGCACCCAGGACGCCACCCGAGTCCGCCAATCGGTGTCCTCGCGCTCCACCCAGGACGCCAACATGACGGCCGTCCCGCCGTCCGCCAGATGCTCGGGGGCGCCGGAGACCACCGTCCGACTCGCACCGTCGAGCGCGAGCCCCGATTCCCGGTACGAATGCCCGGTTTCCGGCGGCCCCACCACGAACGGGGGATTGGCGACGATCCGGTCGAACCGGCGGCCGGCGACCGGCTCGAACCACGAGCCCTGCAGGAGTTCGGCCCGCAGGTCGTTGATCGCCAGCGTCGCGGCGGCCAGGTCGAGGCACCGCGGCGTGATGTCGGTCCCGGTGGCGGAGTCGGCGGTACCCAACGCGTGGACCATCTGGATGCCGCACCCGGTGCCCACGTCCAGGATCGACCCAGCCGGCGAGGTGGGCGTGACCCGTAGGAGCGAGAGCGTGGCCTGGCCGACCCCCAGCACGTGGTCGGGTCGGGTGACGGTACGGACCATCGACCCGTCGGGGTCCGCGAACACCCATCGCGTCCCGTGGCCGGTGTCCACCGGGCGCAGGTCGACCACCGCACGCAGCGTCGCGCCGTCGTCGACCGGCTCCCACAGGCCGGCGTCCGCGCCGGCGCGAGGCTCGACGCCGGGGAGCGCGTCTGCCACCGCGGACGCCGGCAGCGCATCGCCCAGCACGAACAGGCGCACGAGCAGCCCGGCCGTA
>NZ_JAALDU010000578.1 GCF_014145015.1 Dietzia sp. E1
GTCCGCGCCTGGGCCCGTGACCGCGCCGCCCTGTACGCCGCCCTCAGCAGTGCGGTCGCGGCGGCCGACGGGGGGACGGGACGCGACGGCGGGCCGGAACCGGCGTGAGTTCGCGTCGCCTCGCGGTGGCCGCCGTCGTCACCGCCGCACTCGCCGTACTGCTGTGGTGGCTGTCCCGGGACGTCGTCTCCGTCCTGCCGCCGGTGGTCGACCCGCCGGTCGAAGGGCCCATCGAGCGGGTGTTGACCGACACCCGGCTCCTGCTCGCCGCCACCGTCCTGGCCGGCCTGACCCTGGTTCTGACCACGCTCGCCATCCTCCGACGCTCCCCCCGTCGCGGGGCGTGACATATCTACTTCTAGCTGGGGTTTTCCGCGCGTTCCGCAAGCCCCGGTAACGATCGTGTGACGGTTCGCTGAGTCCGCACGGGGCTCCACCGCGTGGCGGGTGTCACGGGCTACATTTGTCGCGGTTCGGACGCATGTGACGCTCGTGAAATCGAGCAGTCGCTGCGTCCGATTCGCCGGAGAGACACCTACAGCACATGGAATCGGGGATCGGTGCAGCCGTCTAGCACTTTTGTTGGCACCACGGCGGTCGTCGGGGCGATCGCACTTCTGGGAACCGGAGTGGCCTCCGCCACGCAGGTCGAATGGCAGGACTGCACCGAGATGCTCGGGATCGAGGCCGAGTACGTGCCCGCCGGCCTCGAGTGCGGGACCGTCGAGGTCCCGGTCGACTACAACGCCCCCGACGCCGCGAAGACCAAGGTCGCGCTCACGCGCATCAAGGCCTCCTCCGGGCAGGCGCGCTCCACCGTGTTCGGCAACCCCGGTGGGCCCGGCACCTACGCGCTGAACTTCTGGAACCCGGCCCCCGACGGCAGCGGGCCCGAGGGGCTCTACGAGAACCACGACCTCGTGGCCGTCCAGCCGCGTGGCCTGTTCGGCTCGAACCCGATGGTCTGCAACGTCGACTTCGTCGGCCCGAACACCGTCAACGCGCTCCACGACGCCTGCTACGGCACCGACCCCGAGTACATGGCGTCCATGACCACCGAGAACGCCGCCCGCGACATGAACGCGGTCCGCGAGGCGCTCGAGCTGGCCGAGATCGACTACGTGGGCGTCTCGTACGGCACCGCTATCGGCACCGACTTCGCCACCCTGTTCCCCGAGAACACCGGGCGCATGGTGCTGGACTCCAACACCCACCCCGACTGGCGCTGGTCGAAGCAGGCCGAGCAGGGTGCCCTGGCGCAGGAGCGGCGGATCAACGACATCTTCGCCTGGATCGCCGAGCGTGACGACTACTACGGCCTCGGCGACACCCCGCTGAAGGTGTTCCACTCCTGGAAGTGGGTCACCGATCAGGAGGTGGGCGGCCCCGCCAACCTCACCCCGCCGCCCGCCGAGGCGCGCGACCTGCCCGTCGAGCTGCGCGGCACCCCGGTTGAGCGCCCCGCGCTGGACCTCATCAACGGCACCGCCCCCGCCCGCGCCCGCGTCGAGGGCTTCGCCCGGGCCGCGGCCCTGCAGGGGCTGACCAACAACGCCACCACCGGGCTCTACGACGCCACGGTCGGCGCCACCTATTCCGAGCAGGCGTGGCCGATGCTCGCCCACATCCTCAAGTACTACAACGACGGTGGGAACATCGCCCGGGTCGACTACGAGACCGTGGGCCTGATGCTC
>NZ_JAALDU010000579.1 GCF_014145015.1 Dietzia sp. E1
CCCGCGGCAGCGGCACCGTCGCCCGCGGCGACGAGCGACTCGCGCAAGCGCACGAGCGCACCCAGCGCCAGGTCGGGGTCCGGCGCCCGGGACAGCGCCCACAGCACCGGCACCGCGTCGTCGTCGGTCCACCCCAGATAGTCGAGCCAGTCGGCGGCACGGTCGTCGAGCAGGCCGAGCCGCCCGGGGCTCGGCAGCCTCGGGCGGGACGAGTCCCTGCTCACGATGCCGCCGCCGGTCACAGGTTGAGGTAGTTGCGCAGTTCGTACGGGGTCACGTCGGTCCGGTACTCGCGCCACTCACGGCGCTTGTTCCGCAGGAAGAACTCGAAGACGTGCTCGCCGAGCGCCTCGGCGACCAGCTCCGACTCCTCCATCGCGTCCAGCGCCTGCTCGAGGCTGCCCGGCAGGTCGGTGTAGCCCATCGCGCGGCGCTCCCGCCGGCTCATGGTCCACACGTCGTCCTCGGACTCCGGCGGCAGCTCGTAACCCTCCTGGACGCCCTTGATGCCGGCGGCGAACATCACCGCGAACGCCAGGTACGGGTTGCACGCCGAGTCCGGGCTGCGGACCTCGATGCGGCGGGAGGACGCCTTGTTGGGCGTGTACATGGGCACCCGCACCAGCGCCGAGCGGTTGGCGCGGCCCCACGTGGCCGCCGTGGGCGCCTCGCCGCCACCGATCAGTCGCTTGTAGGAGTTGACCCACTGGTTGGTCACGGCCGAGAACTCGGGCGCGTGCGTGAGGATGCCCGCGACGAACGACTTCGCGGTACCCGACAGCTGGTACTCGTCGTCCGGGTCGTGGAACGCGTTGGAGTCGCCCTCGAACAGGCTCATGTGGGTGTGCATGGCCGAACCGGGGTGGTCGCGCAGGGGCTTGGGCATGAACGACGCCCACACCCCGTTGTTCATGGCCACCTCCTTGACGATGTAGCGGAACGTCATGATGTTGTCCGCCATGCTCAGGGCGTCGGCGTAGCGCAGGTCGATCTCCTGCTGCCCCGGCGCGCCCTCGTGGTGGGAGAACTCCACCGAGATGCCCATGGCCTCGAGCGCCTCGATCGCGTGCCGCCGGAAGTGCGGGGCGGTGTCGTGCACGGCCTGGTCGAAGTAGCCGCCGTTGTCCGTGGGCACCGGCTCCGCACCGTTCGTGTCGAGGTCCTTGAACAGGAAGAACTCGATCTCCGGGTGCACGTAGCAGGAGAAGCCGAGGTCGGCGGCCTTGTTGAGCTGACGGCGCAGTACGTGGCGCGGGTCGGCCCAGCTCGGGCTGCCGTCCGGGTTGTAGATGTCGCAGAAGATGCGCGCCGAGTGCTGGCCGCCGTCGGCGTGCGCCCACGGCAGGACCTGGAACGTCGACGGGTCGGGCTTGGCGACCGTGTCCGCCTCGGACACGCGGGAGAACCCCTCGATCGCGGAGCCGTCGAAGCCGATGCCCTCGCCGAACGCCCCCTCGAGCTCGGCCGGCGCCACGGCCACGGACTTCAGGGTGCCGAGCACGTCCGTGAACCAGAGCCGGACGAACCGGATGTCGCGTTCCTCGAGGGTCCTGAGAACGTACTCCTGCTGGCGGTTCATGCCTCCAACCTAGTGCCTGCCGTGTGACGAGCGTGAGTCATCCCCTCGGTCCGACGCGGGCCGACCCCTGGTGACGGCTCGTGGCAGACTCGACCGCGACACAGCGCGGCGGCCGCCGCGCGAGACGTCACCGCCCCCTGTCCCACCCGGGGACCGGCCCCGTCCGGCCTCGAGGCACCGAAGGAAGGCCACACACCTCATGAGCGACACCCCCGACACCCCGGTCTACGGCTCCGGCGCCGCCCCCCGGCAGACGCCGCCCGGCACCGACGGGCAGGAGGGCCTGACGCGGGTCACGCGCCTGCACCACCTCGCCGAACTCAAGGCCGCCGGCGAACCGTGGCCGATGCTCACCGCCTACGACTTCGTCTCCGCGCGGCTGTTCCAGGAGGCGGGGATCCCCGTCCTGCTGGTGGGCGACTCCGCGGCCAACGTGGTCTACGGCTACGACACGACCGTCCCGGTGACCGAGGACGAGATGATCCCGCTCGTCCGTGCCGTCACCCGGGGCGCGCCCAAGGCGCTGGTCGTGGCGGATCTGGTGTTCGGCAGCTACGAGGCCTCGCCCACCCAGGCCGTGGCCGCGGCGATCCGCATGCTCAAGGAGGGCGGTGCCCAGGCGGTCAAGCTCGAGGGCGGCGTGCGGATGGCCCCGCAGATCCGCGCGATCGTCGACGCCGGCATCCCCGTGATGGCCCACGTCGGCTTCACCCCGCAGTCCGTCAACGGGCTGGGCGGGTTCCGCGTCCAGGGCCGCGGGGACGCCGCCGAGCAGCTGCGCGCCGACGCCCGCGCCGTCC
>NZ_JAALDU010000580.1 GCF_014145015.1 Dietzia sp. E1
CGCGCCGCGCCCCGTACCCGGAGATCGACCCGTACGAGACGGGCATGCTCGACGTGGGCGACGGACAGCGTCTGTACTGGGAGTGCTCCGGCAACCCGGACGGCGCACCCGTGCTCTTCGTCCACGGAGGGCCGGGCGGGGGCACCGACCCCGCGCACCGCCGCATGTTCGATCCGGCCGTCTACCGAATCATCCTGGTGGACCAGCGTGGGTGCGGGCGCAGCACGCCGCACGTGGCCGACGGCGCGGACCTGTCCGTCAACACGACGTGGCACCTGGTGGCCGACCTCGAGCGGCTGCGTGAGGCGCTGGGGGTCGACCGCTGGCTGGTGTTCGGCGGCTCGTGGGGCTCGACCCTCGCGCTGGCGTACGCCCAGGAGCAGCCCGACCGGGTCCGCGGCCTGGTCCTGCGCGGGATCTTCCTGTGCCGCCCGGGCGAGATCGACTGGTTCTACCGAGGCGGCGCCGCGCACCTGTTCCCCGATGTGTGGGAGGGCTACCTCGCGCCGCTCGTCGCCGCCGACGGCGCCGAGGCCGTCCACGAGCCCGGCTACGACCACGTCGCCGCCTACCACCGTCTCCTGCACTGCGGCGATCCGCTGCTCGAGCTGGAGGCCGCCCGGGCGTGGACGACGTGGGAGACGTCCACGTCGACCCTGCTGCCCCGCACGGTCGGCAAGGACGGGGATCCGGACCGGTTCGCGCTGGCGTTCGCGCGCATCGAGAACCACTACTTCGTCAACGACGCGTTCCTGCGGGGTCGCGCGATCCTCGACCGGATGGACCGCATCGCCCACCTCCCCGGCGTGATCGTCCACGGGCGCTACGACGTGGTGTGCCCGGTGGCCAACGCGTGGGAGCTGCACGCCGCGTGGCCGGGTTCCGAGCTGCACATCGTGCCGGACGCGGGGCACGCGATGGCCGAGCCGGGCACCACCCACCACCTGCTCGAGGCCACGGACGCGTTCCGCCCCTGACCCGCCGCGCCGGCCGCTCGCCGCGCCGGACGCTGGCTCAGACCACCCCGAACCGGCGCGAGGCCGCGACCGTCGCCTTCTGGTAGCCGGCCGGGAACAGCCTCACCAGGGCGTCGAGCACGTGCGCGTCCGCTCCGACCAGCACGCGGGGCCGGCGCCGCTCGACGCCGTCGAGGATGACCCGCGCGGCGGTCGAGGCCTCCGTGCGGGCGAACTTCGTGTCGAAGATGGTGGCGAAGTCGGCACTGTCGAGCCCCTCGGCCGCGCCGGCGCTGCGGGCGACGGCGGTCTTGATGCCGCCGGGGTGCACGCAGGTGACGTCCACCGGGTGACCGGCGGCGAGCATCTCCATCCGCAGCGACTCGGTGAACTGCTGGACCGCCGCCTTGGCCGCGTTGTAGGCGTTCTGCGTGGGCACGGACAGGAACGCGAAGATGCTGGAGATGTTGACCAGGTGGCCGTCGCCGGAGGCGATGAGGTGCGGGAGGAACTCCTTGGTGCCGTGCACGACGCCCCAGTAGTCGACGTCCATGACGCGCGCGATGTCCTTGTAGGAGGACCGCTCGACCGCGCCGGTGAACGCGATGCCGGCGTTGTTGATCACGAGGTGGACCACGCCGAAGTGCTCGGCGACCAGACCGGCGTACTCGGCGACCAGGGCCTGCTCGGTGACGTCGAGGTGCTGCGAGTGCACGTCGGTGGCGCCGTCGCCGCGCGCCAGCTCGACGGTGCGGGCCAGGCCGTCCGGGTCGATGTCGCTCAGGGCGAGCCGAGCGCCGCGTCGGGCGGCCTCGCGCGCCAGCTCGCGTCCGATGCCGGAACC
>NZ_JAALDU010000581.1 GCF_014145015.1 Dietzia sp. E1
GACCACGTCCTCGGCGCGGCGGCCCAGCGGGCCCATCACGCTCCACCACCGGTCGGCCTCCTCGCGCGAACCCAACCCCTCGGCGAGGGTCGCGGGGGAGGGGCCGGACGGCACGACGATCGCGTCCCGGCCCGGCAGGGCGTGCCCGAGCTGCACCGCGGGCACGGCCAGCTCGACGCCGTGGGCCGCCAGGTCGAAGTCGCGGAAGAACGGCGAGGCCCCCGCCATCGGGTGCACGGCCGAACAGGGGTCCACGAACAGGCCGTCGGCGAGATCGTCCGGGATGTCGCCGGCGACGTCGGACATCGGCAGAGTCCGGCAGCCGCCGCCGATGGTGTCCTGCGCCTCGAGGACCACGACCTTCCGCCCGGCACGCGCGCACATCACGGCCGCCGCCAGACCGCTCGGGCCCGAGCCCACCACGATGACGTCCGCGCGCACGATCCCGGCGGCGCTCACCCGAAGACCGCCAGGCCGTAGGTCCGGCGCAACTGTTCCAGTAACTCCTCCTGCGCCCGGGCCTGTTCCGCGAGACCCCGCAGCCGCCGGCCGGTGTCGTGGACGCGGAGCTCGTCGTCGTCACCGCCGGGCGCCGGGTCGTCGGCGACCCACGACGCCGCGAGCAGCTCCCACATCGAGCGCTTGGCCACCACCAGGGTGCGGAGCGTCTCCAGGACGGCGAGCCGCGCCAACGGATCGCGCAACACCGGCCCCACGGGTAACGCGGAGAGGGTCACCGCGGACGACGCCCGGAGCAGACCGCGACCCGGCGCGCCCACCACCGACAGGCGACGCAGCAGGGCCGCGGCGGTGTCGATCTCCCGGTCGAACTCGGCACGCAGCGGTACCAGGCGCACGCGGTCGGCCGGCTCCACGGCGCTGATGCAGCGGTCGAGGATGCTGCGGCCCACCGCCGCGCCGTACAGGTGCGCCCGCAGGTACGTCGCCACCGCCGTCGCACCGCGCGCCGGTGCCAGCACCGGCAACCACGGGTCGGGGAAGCGGAGCGGGGGCGGTGTCGACCGGGGGCTGCGGGGCATCGGGGCTTTCCGTTCGTCGCGCGGCGGTGGGCTCGTCGGTGTGTTCGTCGGCGTGCCCGTGCCACGACGGCGGCCGGATGGGGCGCGACCGTCGGGCCGGACTCCCCGCCACGGTAGGCGGCCCGGGCCGCACCGGCCACTGATCGACGGCGGTGACAGGTGGCCTAGACTGGCCCTGCCCGTTTTGACACCGAGGAGATCCCACTGTGACAGCATCCGGACGTCCCGTCGTCCTCATCGCCGACAAGCTCGCCCAGTCGACCGTCGACGCGCTCGGCGACGCCGTGGAGGTCCGCTGGGTGGACGGCCCGGATCGTCCGAAGCTCCTCGAGGCCGTCGCCGACGCCGACGCCCTGCTCGTGCGCTCCGCGACGACCGTCGACGCCGAGGTGCTCGCCGCGGCGCCGAACCTCAAGATCATCGGCCGCGCCGGCGTGGGCCTGGACAACGTCGAGATCCCCGCCGCCACCGAGCGCGGCGTCATGGTGGTCAACGCGCCCACCTCCAATATCCACTCTGCCGCCGAGCACGCCGTCGCGCTGCTCATGGCCGCCTGCCGCCAGATCCCGGCCGCCGACCGGACGCTGCGCGAGCACACCTGGAAGCGCAGTTCCTTCAACGGCGTCGAGCTGCTCGGCAAGACCGTCGGTGTCGTGGGCCTGGGGCGCATCGGGCAGCTCGTGGCCCAGCGCCTGGCGGCGTTCGAGACCCACATCATCGCCTACGACCCCTACCTGCCGGCCGCCCGCGCGGCGCAGCTGGGCATCGAGCTCGTGGACATCGACGAGCTGGTCTCCCGGGCCGACATCATCACGATGCACCTGCCCAAGACCAAGGAGACCGCCGGCCTGTTCGACGCCGCGCGTCTCGCCCGTGCCAAGGACGGCGTCGTGATCGTCAACGCCGCCCGCGGCGGCCTCATCGTCGAGGACGCCCTCGTCGACGCCCTGAAGTCCGGCAAGGTCCGCGCCGCCGCGCTCGACGTGTTCGACACCGAGCCCTGCACCGACTCGCCGCTGTTCGAGCTCGAGAACACCGTCGTCACCCCGCACCTGGGCGCCTCCACCGCCGAGGCCCAGGACCGCGCCGGTACGGACGTCGCGCGCAGCGTCCTGCTCGCGCTCCGCGGCGAGTTCGTGCCCGACGCCGTCAACGTCTCCGGTGGCCCGGTCGGCGACGAGGTCGCCCCCTGGCTCGACCTCGTCCGCAAGGTCGGCCTCATCGCCGGCCACCTGTGCCCGGGCGTGCCCACCACCGTCAACGTCGAGGTCGCCGGCGAGCTCGCCGCCGAGCAGGTCGACGTCCTCGGTCTGGCCGCCCTGCGCGGCCTGTTCTCCGCCATCACCGACGAGCCGGCCACGTTCGTCAACGTCGGCCAGATGGCCGAGCAGCGCGGCGTCACGCACTCGGTCGAGACCCGCAGCGAGTCCAAGTCCTACCGCAGCACGGTCACCGTCACGGCCGTCGCGGCCGACGGTTCCACCGGGAAGGTCACCGGGACCCTCTCGGGCCTGGACCAGGTGCAGAAGATCGTCCGGATCAACGAGCGTGGCTTCGATCTGCGCGCCCAGGGCCAGAACCTCTTCGTCCACTACTCCGACCGCCCGGGTGTGCTCGGCAAGGTGGGCTCGATCCTCGGCGGCGAGGGCATCGACATCCAGGCCGCCGCCCTGAGCCAGGACGCCACCGGTGAGGGCGCGTCGCTCATCCTGCGCGTGGACCGTGCGGTCGCCGAGCCGACGATCGACCGGATCGTCTCCGACCTCGGCGCCACCGCCACCCAGATCAACCTCGACTGACGAGCAGCAAAGGAACCCACACCGTCATGAAGCTCGCAGTCATCCCCGGAGACGGCATCGGCGTCGAGGTCACCGCCGAGGCGCTCAAGGTCCTCCACGCGCTGGTGCCCGACGTCTCCACGACCGAGTACGACCTCGGGGCCCGCCGCTACCTGCGCAACGGCGAGACCCTCACCGACGCCGACATCGCCAGCCTCAAGGAGCACGACGCCATCCTGCTGGGCGCCATCGGCGACCCGCGCTCCGTGCCGGCCGGCGTGCTCGAACGCGGCATGCTGCTCCCGCTGCGGTTCGCTCTCGACCACCACGTCAACCTCCGTCCCTCGCGGCTGTTTTCGGGCTCGGCCACGCCGCTGAAGGACCCCGGCGAGATCGACTTCGTGGTGGTGCGCGAGGGCACCGAGGGCCTCTACACCGGCAACGGTGGCGCGATCCGCGTCGGTACCCCGCAGGAGATCGGGACCGAGACGTCGGTCAACACCCGCTTCGGCGTGGAGCGTGTCGTCCGCGACGCCTTCGCCCGCGCACAGGCCCGCCGCGGCAGGCTCACGCTGGTCCACAAGACCAACGTGCTGGTCAACGCCGGCGGACTGTGGCAGCGGACGGTCGACGAGGTCGCGCCCGAGTTCCCGGGGGTCGAGGTGGACTACTGCCACATCGACGCCGCGACCATCTACATGGTCACCGACCCCGCGCGGTTCGACGTGATCGTCACCGACAACCTCTTCGGCGACATCATCACCGACCTCGCCGCGGCCGTCACCGGCGGGATCGGCACCGCGGCGTCCGGCAACATCGACGCCTCCGGCACCAACCCGTCGATGTTCGAGCCCGTCCACGGCTCGGCCCCGGACATCGCCGGCCAGGGCAAGGCCGACCCGACCGCGGCCATCCTGTCCGTGGCCCTGCTCCTGCGCCACCTCGGCAAGGAGGACGAGGCCGCGCGCGTCGAGGCCGCCGTCGAGGCCGACCTCGGTTCGCGCGGCGACGCACCCGTCGTCACCTCCGAGGTGGGCGACCGGATCGTCGCCGCGGTCAGCGCCTAGCCCGGACCGCCTCCCCGGCGTCGGCACGCCGGGACCCGTCCCACCCCGACGGCCCGCGGGTGTGAATCGCGTGAAGCGATCACACCGCGGGCCGTCGGCGTCCACAGTGGAGGCGTGGACGTGGAACTGGCCGAGGTGCGCGACTTCCTCGCCCGCTGCGCACCCTTCGACGCGCTGCCGTCGGAGCAACTCGACCGGCTTCCCGCCCTGC
>NZ_JAALDU010000582.1 GCF_014145015.1 Dietzia sp. E1
GCATCCGCCAGGATCTGGCCTCCGCTCGCGTCGCCGCGTCCGGCGGCGACGCCCTCGGCACGCCGGTGGGGGAGCTGCTCACGCGGGACGCGGTCACCGTGGGGCCCGACACCCCCATCCGGGAGGCCGCACAGATCATGACGAGGGAGCGGGTGTCGGCGCTGGTGGTGGTCGAGGCCGGGCGCGTGGTGGGGATCTTCACCGACCGCGACCTCCGCGCGAAGGTCGTCGCCGTGGGGGGAAACCCCGAGGCCCCGGTCGCGACCATCATGACCCCCGACCCGGTGACGGTGGACGCCCACACCCGGGCGTTCGACGCCACGCTGCTCCAGATGGACCGCGGGGTCCACCATCTACCCGTGTGCCAGGACGGGGCGCCGATGGGGATGGTCACCACGAGCGACCTGCTCCGGCTCGCACAGGCCGACCCCGTCTACCTCGCCGCGCGGATCTCTCGCGCCCCGGACGCCGATACGGTCGCCCGGCTGGCGGAACGGCTCCTGCCGCTGATCGGTGAATTCGTGCGGCGCGGGACCGCACCCCAGGACATCGGGCGGGTCATCACCGCCACCGCCGACGCCGCCACCCGGAGACTGCTCGCCCTGGCCGAGGCCGACCTCGGTCCGCCGCCCACCGACTACTGCTGGGTCGGTCTCGGCTCGCAGGCCCGCGGGGAACTCGGCGCCTCCAGCGACCAGGACAACGCCCTGATCCTCGACGACGCCGCCGACACGGTACCGGGCGCCCACGACTACTTCGCCGCACTCGCCGACCGGGTCTGCGACGGTCTGGACCGGGCGGGCTTCCCGCGGTGCCCGGGCGACGTGATGGCGAGCAACCCGCAGTGGCGACGAACCGCGTCCGACTGGGAACGACGGGTGCGGGACTGGGTGGGCGCGCCCGAGCCCAAGGCCGTCCTGAACAGTCAGGTGTTCTTCGACATCCGCGCCGTCCACGGGTCTGAGCGTCTGGTGGACCGGGTCCGCTGCGAGATGCTCTCCAGGTCCCGGGGAAGTCGGCGGTTCCTCGCCCACCTGGCCCGGATCGCCTGCGACTGGCAACCGCCCCTCGGGTTCTTCCGGGGCCTCGTGGTCGCCAGCCGGGGGGAGTACCGCAACACGCTGGACATCAAGGCGGGCGGCATCGCACCCGTCGTCCAGATCGCCCGGCTGCACGCGCTGTCGGCCGGGTTGTCGGAGGTCTCCACGCTGGGCCGGCTCGAGGCCGCGGCGGCCGCCGGGGTGATCGCTCGGACGGACGCCGAGAACCTCGCCGGCGCGATCCGATTCCTCAGGGGTCTGGCCTATCGTCACCACGCGCGCCAGATCGCCGAGGGGCTCGACCTGGACAACCACGTCGACCCGTCGAGCCTCGGCACGATGGACCGCCACCGCCTGCGGGCGGCGTTCCGCATCATCGCGGCCGCGCAGTCCGCGTTGGCCATCCAGTACCGGGTGGGGCAGATGTGACGGGACTGAGCAGACTGACGTCGGCCGCC
>NZ_JAALDU010000583.1 GCF_014145015.1 Dietzia sp. E1
ACACCTGGGTGGTGCGGCCCACGAACTGGTAGCCGCCTGGTCCCTCCATGCCGTAGATGCACAGGTACGCGCCACCGATACCCACAGAGTTCTCGGCGGTCCACGTCCGGGCGGGGTTGTACTTGGTCGTCACCAGGCGGTGACGCGGGTCCAGCGGCGTGGCGACGGGCGCGCCCAGGTAGACGTCCCCCAAGCCCAGGACCATGTATTCGGCCTCGAAGACGGTGCGGTAGACGTCGTCGGCGGTCTCGAGCCCGTTCATGCGGCGGATGAACTCGATGTTCCACGGGCACCACGGGGCGTCGTCGCGTACGCCGTACATGTAGCGCTCGATCGCCTCGCGGGTGGCGGGGTCGTCCCAGCTCAGGGGGAGTCGGACGTGACGGCTCGGCACGACCAGCGACTCGGCGGCGGGCAGGGCGGCCTCGGCCTCGCGCAGGGCGGCCAAGGTGGAGGCCACGGTGCTGCGTCCCGGCGTGATCTTGACCTGCAGCGAGCGGATGCCGGGCGTGAGGTCCTGCTGTCCGGGCACGGGGTTGGACAGCAGGTGCAGGTAAAGGGCGTGCGCGCGGGCGCGGAGCTCCAGGTCGAGCTCCATCCGCCCGTACTCGACCAGGACGTTGTCGTCCCCGCCGCGGCGGTAGGTGACCTCGGTGAGCCCGTCCGCGGTGTGCCCGCGGCCCAGCACGCCGTCGTCGCGGTCCCCGCCGTCGCCCAGGACGTACGGACGGCCCGCGCCCCGCGAGCCCCCGGCGCCGACCCGGTCTGGCACGGCGTCCACGCGGACCCGCACGAACCGCACGGTGTCGCCCGGCGCCAGTTGCCCGAGCTTCCACCGGTCGCTGCTGACCACCGTGACCGGGCAGACGAAGCCGCCCAGGCTCGGGCCGTCCGGACCGAGCAGGATCGGGGTGTCGCCGGTGAAGTCGAGCGCGCCCACCGAGTAGGCGTTGTCGTGGAGGTTCGACGGGTGCAGCCCGGCCTCGCCGCCGTCGGGCCGGGCCCACTTGGGGCGCGGGCCCTCGAGCCGGACGCCGGTGCGGTCGGAGTTGAAGTGCACGGTGTAGGTAGCCGCGTACAGCTCGTCCATCCCGGCCCGGGTGAGGAACTCGGGTGCGCCGTGGGGCCCCTCGGCGACCGCGACGTGCCAGTGGTGGCCGATGGCGGGGACCTCCTCGGCGCAGATCCGGCGGGGCGACGCGGGCCCGGGCGCGCCGACGGCGAGCGTGTCCCCCGCGGCGAGGGCGCGGCCCTCGTGGCC
>NZ_JAALDU010000584.1 GCF_014145015.1 Dietzia sp. E1
CCGAGATCATGAAGGAGATCATCGCCCGGTCACTCCCGGCACCTGTCATGGGACAGTAGCGACGGCCCGCTGGCCACATTGACCTCGCCAAATTCCGTGGTGGTGACGGGCGCCGGGGCGTGTGTCGCGTGCCGGGGAACGGCTTGGACCGTCCATCAGAGGCGTGCCTGGGCTCAGACGCAATCCCTGGCCCCGGTTCATTCCCGGCACCCTGGCGTCGGTGGCGGCGAAGAAGTGCCGCAGCCGGGCCGTCGGCGTCTGTCCGCGGGCCGCTGTCGCCGGGGTCGGGCGCGAAAGCCAGTGGTAGAACCCAGAGGTCGACACGGCCAGCCGAGCGCTCATCGTGTCCACCGGGTTGGTCTCGGCGGCGTCGATTCTGCAGGTGTCGAGGTACTCGTACTCCAGCTCCTTGAGCCGTGCCCGCTCATCGAGCGTCACCTCGGTCTCGGTGCCACCGCCACCGTGGGTCTCGCGGTACTTGTTCAACCCACAGCTCGTCGTGGAATTCCTGGCTGAACGGTCTGCGAGATGCACTCACTGCTGGGTGTCATCTCGGTGGGCCCCTCACTCTGGAAGGGCCCCCTGTCCGAGCTCACCGCAGCAGGCCACACCTTTGAAGAAGTCTTGACGCTTGAAACCACCCCGGCGCGCGACTGGTGAACTCGACCGGGGCGAGCTGACCGGCACCCGCGGGGACCCGACCGAGCACCGGGACTCCGGTCAGGCGGGGCAGATCCTCGAGGTTGCAGCGCTCGGCGAGACTCGGGACGGACGGCCAGGAGCCGATGACGATCCCCGCGCAGCGTAGACCCGCGGCCCCGATGGCGCGGATGGTGAGCTCGGTGTCCGACAGCGTGCCCAGTCCCGCGCGGGCGACCACGACCACCGGGGCGTCGAGCGACCGGGCGAGGTCGAGGACGGTGAGGTCCGGGCCGAGTCGCACGAGCACACCGCCGGCGCCCTCGACGAGGTCGAGTCGCGACCCGGCGGACGCCACACCGGGGGGCTCGCCGAGCCACTCGCGGATCGGGTCGAGCAATCCGGGCAGCGTGGACTGCGGCAGGCCGGCGACGCGGGCGGCGGTCTCGGGTGCCAGCGGATCGGGCAGCCGACGGACCTCCAGCACCCGCCGCACACC
>NZ_JAALDU010000057.1 GCF_014145015.1 Dietzia sp. E1
CCGCGAGCGCCGCCGAGCGGGCGTAGGCGTCCAGGCAGTCGGAGATCTCGCGGTCCGACATGGGATCGATCGGCTCCAGCCAGCGGGACACCTCGTCGTCGGGATAGGTGGTGACCCCCTTGTGCCCCCACAGGCCGGAGGGGCGCATCGGGCGGACGGCGTCGAGCGCGGCGCGGTGCTCCGGGTCCCACATGGAGTTGGCGCCCCAGAGCGGGCCGACGTGCCAGAGCTGCGCGACGATCGGCGCGCCGGCGGCGTGGACGGCGTCGACGACGACGCGCCAGGCGGCCACGGCGTCGGGCCCGTCGAGCCGGGGGATCGCGCTGTGGTCCACGGACGCCGGGTGGTCGATGCCGATGCCCTCGGTGACGACGAGCCCGGTCCCGCCGGCGGCGCGCGAGCGGTAGTGCTCGAGGACGGTCTCGCCGGGGCGGGCGCCGGGGGAGGTCATCTGCGTCATGGGCGACATGAGCACGCGGTTGGCCAGCTCCATCCCGCGGATGCGCAGGGGCTCGAAGAGGGGCGAGAGGTCGGGGGTGGTCATCCCTCTTTCCTACCGCGTAGGGGGTCCGGGCGCGTGATGGGCACAGGAAATGCAGATGGACTGAAGACGTGATGACCGAAGAAGTAGGCTGACCACCGTGAACATCCCTTCGGCCGAACACGGCAAAGTCGCTGCCGAGGCGCGTGCGCGTGCGCGGATCGACCGGCAGCTGGCCGATGCGGGATGGCATGTCCAAGACGCCTCGGCGATTAACCTGTTCGCCGGTGACGGCGTCGCGGTGCGTGAGGTCACTTTGAAACCCGGCCACGGGCGGGTCGATTATCTCCTCTATGCGGAGAAGAAGGTGGTAGGGGTCATCGAGGCCAAGCCTGCGGGCACCACGCTGGCCGGGGTCGAGTGGCAGTCCGCCATGTACGCAGTCGGGCTACCAGATGACAAGCTCAAGAGGGCGGTCACCGTCCACGATCGGCTGCCCTTCGTCTTCGAGGCGAGTGGCGCGGAGACTTACTTCACCAACGGGTACGACCCGGAGCCTCGGGCGCGCAGGGTGTTTTCTTTCCCGATGCCGGCCACGCTCGCCAAGATCCTGCGGGATGCCGAAGCGGAACCGGACCTGCCCACGTGGCGCGCCAAGGTTCGCCACCTCCCGGTGCTTGAGAAGGACCTTCTCCGGCCAGCTCAGATCACGGCTATTGAGGGCATCGAGAAGAGCCTGTTCGAGCAGCGCTTTGATCGTTCACTGGTCCAGATGGCCACCGGCGCGGGCAAGACCTACACGGCCGTCACGCTGGCGTACCGACTCCTGCAGTTCGGTGGATTCCGCCGGATCCTCTTCCTGGTGGACCGCAACAATCTCGCCGAGCAGACCATCGGCGAGTTCCAGAACTATCGCCTGCCCGGTGACGGCCGTCGGTTCACCGAGGTATTCGGGGTGGACAAGCTCACAGGAGGAGGCCTGCTCGAGTCGTCGAACGTGGTGGTCTCGACCATCCAGCGGGTCTACAAGACCCTGAGCGACGGCGAGGTGACGGCCGAGGACGACCCCGGTCTCGACGACTACGTCCCGGACACTCCCGTCACGGTTGCCTACTCACAGCATCTGCCCCCGGAGGCCTTCGACCTGGTGATCGTCGACGAGGCGCACCGGTCCATCTACGGGGTCTGGCGCGGGGTGCTGGAGTACTTCGACGCCCACGTGGTGGGACTGACCGCGACACCGGGCAAGCAGACCTTCGCCTTCTTTCGCCAGAACCTCGTCTCCGAGTACACCTACCCGCAGTCGGTCGCCGACCGTGTCAACGTGGACTTCGACCTCTACCGGATCCGGACCGAGCGCAGTGAACAGGGCGGGATGATCGAGGCAGGGACGATCGCGCCCAAGGTGGACAGGCGGACGCGCCGGGAGCGCCTGGAGAAGCTCGACGAGGACGTCGAGTACACACATAAGCAGCTCGACCGGGCGGTCACGGTCAAGTCCCAGATCCGGTTAGTGCTGGAGACCTTCCGGGATCGACTGTTCACCGAGATCTTCCCCGGTCGAACCCACGTGCCCAAGACCTTGATCTTCGCCAAAGACGACGCGCACGCGGAGGAGATCGTCCGCACGGTACGAGAGGTGTTCGGAAAGGGCAACGACTTCGCCGCCAAGATCACCTATACGGCCAAGGATGCCAAGGGCAGTCTGCAGGCCTTCCGCACGTCACCCTCGTTGCGGGTGGCCGTGACGGTCGACATGATCGCCACGGGCACCGACGTCCGCCCGCTGGAGTGCGTCTTCTTCATGCGCGACGTGCAGTCCGCGCAGTACTTCGAGCAGATGAAGGGCCGCGGATCGCGGACCATCTCCCCGGCGGACTTCAAGGCGGTGACTCCGGACGCCCCGGGCAAGACGCGGTTCGTCCTGGTGGACGCGGTCGGGGTGACCGAGCACGAGTTCGTGGAGCCGCCCCTCAACCGCGAGAAGGGAGTGGCACTCAAGAAACTCCTGGAGAAGGCCGCCGCGCTGACGCTGACGGAGGACGAGGCAGCCACCCTCGCGTCCAGGCTCGCCAAGCTCGAGCTGGAGCTGAGCCCGGAGGAGCGCGCCGAGCTCGATGAGGTGGCGGGGACTCCGGTGAAGGAGATCGTCCGCGGCCTGGTCGACGCCGTGGATACCGACGTGCAGGCGTCGATCGCGTCCGCGGCCGAGTCCGCCGGCCAGGATCCCGCAGCGGCGATCCAGGAGCTGATCGATCGTGCGGTGGAGCCGGTCGCCGCGAATCCGGAGCTGAGGAGCCGCATCCTCGAGCTGCGGGCGACTCACGACCGGATCATCGACGAGGTCAATCGCGACACTCTGATCGACGCCCACGGAGTGGTGGATCCGGGTCGAGCCCGCGACGTCGTCGAGGACTGGGCCGAGTACCTGCGGACCCATCGGGACGAGATCGCCGCCATCCAGGTGGCCACGGAGGCGAAGGACCGCCGGCTGCGGTTCGCGGACATCCAGGAGCTGGCCGACCGCATCGCCCGGCCCCCACACAACTGGACGCCGGACATCATCTGGGATGCCTACGCCCAGATCGACATCGACCGGGTGCGTAAGAGTGACCGCCATACGATGACCGACCTGGTCTCACTGCTACGGTTCACCCTCGGCCTTGACGACGAGCTGGTTCCGTATGCGGACCTGGTCAGAGAACGCTACGCGGGCTGGCTCACGCAGCAGGAGCAGGCGGGCACGGTGTTTACCGAGAGCGAGAGGTGGTGGCTGGACCGCATGGTCGACGTCATCGCGGCCTCGGCGGGAATCTCCGTCGACGACTTGGACATGTCGCCGTTCGACGAGCGCGGGGGAGTCGACGGCATTGTCCGCGATCTCGGGGACCGTGCCGAGTCCCTGATCGCCGAGTTGAACGATGAGCTGACGGCGTGAGCGGGCCGTGGCCCAGCGCGTCCTTGGGATCACTGGGGATCTGGCGTGGAGGCGGGACCCCTCGCAAAGGTGAGAAACGCTATTGGGAAGGTGGCACCATTCCTTGGGTGAGTCCGAAAGACATGGGTCCTGATGTCTTGTCGGATTCGGTTGATAGAATTACTCAGGTCGCCGTTGAGGAATCACCAGTCAAGCTCGTTCCAGCAGGGTCAATTGCAGTCGTGGTTCGATCCGGAATACTAGAGCGTCATCTTCCAGTTGCAGTCGTACCTTTCGAGGCCACGTTCAACCAAGACATGAAGGCGGTAGTCCCAGCCTCGGAAGTTGATGCTCGTTGGATTGCCTGGGGTTTGCGGAGTGTGGAAGGTGAGATCCTTCGAAAGTGTCGAAAGGCCGGAACAACGGTCGCCTCAATTGAGTTTTCAAAGTTGAAGCACTTCACCATTCGAGTTCCACCATTACTTGTTCAGAAACACGTCATTGACCTTATTGAAGACCACTTCACGCGGCTGGATAGTGCGGATCGGAGTTTGTCAGACGGAATAGAAAAGCTTCGAGCGCTTAGAGAAGTCCATGTGATTTCGGCAATCCTAGGAGGATCAACGGGCGAGACTGTGTCGCCAGAGCAGCTTGAAGCGGCTGGCACTATCGACGGTGACCTGGCGGAACTTCCCAGCGGATGGAGGTGGGCTCGACTTGGTGACGTTGCCGAGGTTCGCGGAGGGGTCACCAAAGATGCCAAGAAACAGAACGACCCTACGTTCGTGGAGGTTCCGTACCTACGGGTCGCCAACGTTCAGCGAGCAAGTTTGGACCTGTCCGAGGTGACAGCGATACGTATATCTTCGGAGAAGGCGACTGCTCTTCGACTAGAGCCGGGAGACGTACTTCTGAATGAAGGTGGCGATAGGGACAAGCTCGCCCGAGGGTGGGTGTGGGAGGGCCAAATCGAAGGCTGTATCCACCAGAACCATGTTTTCCGGGCCCGACCAAAGCCCGGGATCGATCCCTATTTCCTCTCGTGGACAGCCAACACCCTCGGCGGCAAGTGGGCGGAGGTAAATGGTCGCCAGAGCGTGAACCTAGCGTCAATTAGTCTCCGCACAATCCGAAAAATGCCCGTCATCGTCCCACCGCTCGAGGTCGCCAAACGAGCAGTCAATGAGCTACATGAGAAGCTCGCGGACTTGACACGGGCGGAAGAGGCATTTGAAGCCGCGCGGCAAAGGTCGGCCGGTCTCCGTCGGGCAGTGCTTACCGCCGCCTTCAGCGGGCGGCTCACTGGGCACCGCGTCGACGACGAAATCATCGAGGAGCTGGCAGAGGTATGACCGGCGATTCTGCTAGCGGCGTCGGTATCGAGCCGCATGCCAGTGATTCGGCGGAGCAGCGAGCGGCGGAACCGCTCATGCTGAAGCTACTCGGAGATCGACTCGGCAGAACTCTTGCACCGGCGAGCATCACGAGCCAGGACGGTGCCACTGTGCGAATCGACGGAGTGTCGCCAGACGGCGACGTCTTGGTCGAGTGTTGGGCGCATCAGGGACCGGCCAAACCGGCGCAACAGAAGAAGCTCGTCGTCGACGCCGTCAAACTGCACTGGATCGCAGGAGAGCTGTCGGAGCGACCCGATCAGTTGATTCTCTGCGTATCCGACCCTGCGGCGGTCCGGCATCTCCAAGGGCGCTCGTGGCAGCGACGTGCCATAGCGAGCCTGGGTGTCGAAGTCGAGGTAGTTGTACTTCCGACTGACGTCACCCAACGACTGACAGCAGTTCAGAGAAGGCAGTTCCGATGACCATCCCCGATTTTCAGACCGTCATGAGGCCAATCCTCGAGTTGTTGTCTGATGGCCAACCCCGACGGTCACGCGATGTGGCGGCATCAATAGCCGACCAGTTCGGCCTAGACGCGCAAGAGCGGTCACAGCTGATTCCCAGCGGTAAGGCGCGCACGTTCGACAACCGCGTTGGATGGTCGCTGACTCACCTGTCGCAGGCCGGGGTCGTCGAGCGCCCTAGCCGGGGCGTCGTCTCGATCACGGACGAGGGGCGGGCGATACTGGCGCGACATCCCGGGCGAATCGGGGTAAGGGAGCTCAACGAGTACCCGTCGTATCGAGAATTCCGGAGTCGCAAGAAGAGGGCTGTTGAGGATGATGCCCAGTCGGACGAGTCCTCAAGTGAGGAACTCACTCCGAGCGAGCTCGCTGCTCAGGCCGTCGAAATCAATCGTGCGGCCGTGGAAGGCGAGGTGCTCAAGTCGGCGCACGAGCTCTCGCCGGCGGGGTTCGAGAACCTCGTGATTCGTCTGCTGGAAAAGATGGGGTACGGCCGAGCGGGGTCGGTCGAGCGCACCAGCTTTTCCGGCGATGCCGGTGTCGACGGCATCATCAGCCAGGACCCTCTCGGCCTCGACCGCATCTACGTGCAGGCCAAGCGATACGCCGAGGAGCGCACAATCCATCGTCCGCGCATCCACGAGTTCGCGGGGGCGCTGCTCGGAAAGCAGGGGGACCGGGGTGTCTTCATCACCACTTCGACGTTCTCCGCCGGTGCGATCGCGGAGGCGGAGCGGATCAACGCCCGGATCGAACTCATCGACGGTCCACGTCTGGCCGAACTGCTGGTGGCCTACGGAGTCGGAGTGCAGGCTGAGCAAACCGTCACGCTCTACCGGCTCGACGAGGATTTCTTCGAGAGCTTGTAAGCGATTCGATGACGCATACGTGCAGGTGAGAGTGATTTTCCTTCAAGATTGTCGCTGTCGTCATCTATACTTCCCGTAACACTGACACCATCGGCCACAGTCGCGAAGGGGGTCGATTCTGATGCGTCACTACGGCATTCGACTGATCGACATGGACGCCCCCGACGGCGAGATCGATACCGACGACCTCGTCGCGATCGTCGCCGCGATGAAAAGACTGACCCGCCGGCTGACCAGAGAAGTCTTGGAGCAGCCGGGACAGGGCCGTCCTTCGGGAATGGTGGAGAGCCTGAGTCGGTCGCGGGTGGCAATGGGTACGGGTTCGACGACACTAGCCTTTACCGTTGGTGACCCGGCGGCGCTCGAAATCGACCCCATCGCCGAGGCCGTGGACGCTCGTTTCCGGGAACTCGTGTCCGACTTCGAGTCGGAGGACGGACCACAGAACGCATCGGAGTCAATCCTGGGTGCCGCAGCGGAACTCGCGAGAGCGGTGACTGCCGCAGCACCGGTAGCGGAGTTCTCCACCGGAGACGAGTCGTCGACGATCCCCGTCCGCCGAAGTGAGGTCCACCTCGATCGCTGGGTCGGCCGTATTCCGGCACCGGAGGTGATGCGGTCGCTGACGGGACGCCTCGAAATGGGCGATCTGCACTCGTCGGCGTTCAGGATCAGAGACGCGGTCGGCAACACTGTGGACCTCGTCGACGTTCCGGAACCGGAGACCGTCATTCCCTTCCTGGGAATGAACGTGACCGTGACCGGACTCCTCACCCCGGCGGTTGGCGCCACCAAGAACAGGATGCGGGCTCCGGAGATCACGCTGGCCGTCGGAGTGCTGGAACGACTCGGACTGGCCGAGCTGCCATCTATGGAGACGCTCCGCGAACAAGCCCGATCGGCACCCGAACCGCAACCACTGGACCTCACCGACGACGAGATCGACAGCTTCATGGCAGCGGTCCGTGAGTGAACCAGCAGTCCTGGTCGACACCAATGTGTGGAGTACTGTCATCCTCCCGGCCGGGAAGCACAATCAGACGCCTGAGCTCCTCAAGTGGCGAGGACTCCTCTTGGGTAGAGAGGTGGTGATCGCCGCGCAGACCGAGGCCGAGCTCCTATACGGCGCCTACAAGGCCTCGTGGGGTGCCACTCGCCTGCTGGGCCTTCGGCAGGCGATCGCCACGACACCGACGATCCCGGTGACGGCCGACGTCATCGAGGCCTTCGCGCGACTCAGGACAGAATGCAGGTTCGCCGGACACGCCCTTCAAGCAAAGGACCACATGGGCGACGCCTGGATCGCGGCCACTGGCATCGCTCATGGCTTTCCGTTGCTTACCGGTGACTCGATCTTCGGGGATACCCCCGGACTGACTCTCTTGGAGGACGCTTCGTGACCGACGCCCGCAGGCTCGTCGACAAGCTGTGGTCGTACTGCAACGTGCTACGCGACGACGGCGTGGGCGTAATCGAATACACCGAGCAGCTCACCTACCTGCTGTTCCTCAAGATGGCCCATGAGCGGGCGACCCGGCCCCTCAAGCCACAGCAGATCGTCCCCGAGGAGTACTCGTGGCAAAGGCTGGTCGACGCGCAAGGCGATGAGCTCGAGTTCGAGTACACGCGGATGCTCACCGGCCTGGCCAAGGAGCGCGGAGTCGTCGGCACCATCTTCCGCAAGGCGCAAAACCGCATTCAGGACCCGGCAAAGCTCCGCCGCATCGTCGTGGACCTCATCGACAAGGAGAACTGGTCGCAGTCCGGCACGGACATCCAGGGCGACGCCTACGAGTCGTTGCTGGCCAAGGGTGCGCAGGACAAGGGGTCGGGCGCTGGCCAGTACTTCACCCCACGCCCGCTGATCCAAGCGATCGTCGACGTGATCCAGCCGACCATCGAGGACACGGTCGTCGACCCGGCGTGTGGCACCGGTGGCTTCCTCCTCGTGGCACATGAGCACGCCGCTGGCACCGCCTCGTCTATGACCCCTACCCAGCGGCACAAGCTCCAGGAGAAGTTCGCCACCGGCTTCGAGCTGGTCGACGGCACCGCGCGGCTCGCCGCGATGAACGTGCTCCTCCACGGAATGGGCACGGCCAACGGCGAGTCACTCATCGAGGTCCGGGACGCGCTCGTCGCCGACCCGGGTCACCGGTGGTCCGTCGTCCTCACCAACCCGCCGTTCGGCCGGAAGTCCTCGGTGACGATGGTCGCCGCCGACGGCAGCCAGACCAGGGAGGACCGCGAGATCGAGCGCCAGGACTTCGTGGCCACCACCAGCAACAAGCAGCTCAACTTTGTCCAACACATCATGACGATCCTCGACACGAACGGTCGGGCCGCCGTGGTGTTGCCGGACAACGTGCTCTTCGAGGGCGGCGCCGGCGAGACCATCCGCCGCAAGCTGCTGGACGACTTCGACCTGCACACCATGCTCCGGCTGCCCACCGGCATCTTCTACGCACAGGGCGTCAAGGCCAACGTCCTCTTCTTTGACAAAAAGGTCGCCCGCCCGGGCACCCCGTGGACCGAGAAGCTCTGGGTGTACGACCTGCGGACCAACAAGCACTTCACGCTCAAGCAGAATCCGCTGCGCCGATCCGATCTTGACGAGTTCGTCGAGGCCTACCTTCCCGGCCGCCACCACGAGCGGACCGAGTCAGAGCGGTGGAAGCCGTTCACCTACGACGAGTTGGTCGCCCGCGACAAGGCGAACCTGGACATCACGTGGCTGCGGGACTCCTCGCTCGACGACCTCGACTCGCTGCCCTCGCCGGAGATCCTCGCCCGCGAGATCGTGGAGGCCCTGAGCGCGGCGTTGGCGGAATTCGAGGCGGTCGCGTCCTCCCTGGAGGAGCAGCTCTCGTCGTCGTCGCCCGGGACCTCAGCCCCCGACACCCTGGAGTAACACGGCCCCCGCGTGCCCGGCGGTCCCGTTTCCGCAGGACCTATAGACTGTCCGGGTCGGACCGCTGCCCACTGCATCCGTGCGCCGCACTGGTCCGCGCCGACAGAAGAGGAGCCCATGACGGACACGACGTTGCCGCCCGAGGCCGGGGGCCACGACCGGATCGAGCCGGTCGACATCCAGGCCGAGATGCAGAGAAGCTACATCGACTACTCGATGAGCGTCATCGTCGGGCGAGCACTCCCGGATGTGCGGGACGGGCTCAAGCCCGTGCACCGTCGCATCCTGTACGCGATGTGGGACAACGGCTACCGCCCCGAGCGTAGTTACGTGAAGTCGGCCAAGCCGGTCGCCGACACGATGGGTAACTACCACCCGCACGGTGACTCGGCGATCTACGACACCCTCGTGCGTCTCGCCCAGCCGTGGGCCATGCGGTACCCGATGGTCGACGGGCAGGGGAACTTCGGCTCGCGGGGCAACGACGGCGCCGCGGCCATGCGCTACACCGAGTGCAAGATGACCCCGCTGGCCATGGAGATGGTCCGGGACATCGACAAGAACACCGTCGATTTCCAGCCGAACTACGACGGCAAGACGTCCGAGCCGGTCGTCCTGCCCTCGCGTATCCCGAACCTACTGGTCAACGGCTCGAGCGGTATCGCCGTCGGTATGGCCACCAAGATGCCGCCGCACAACCTGCGCGAGGTCGCCGAGGCGATCTACTGGTGCCTGGACAACCCGGATGCCGGCGAGGAGGAGACCCTCGCGGCGTGCATGGAACGGATCAAGGGCCCGGACTTCCCGACGCACGGTTACATCGTCGGCGACCAGGGGATCAAGGACGCCTACTCCACGGGTCGAGGCTCGATCCGCATGCGGGGCAAGACCTCCATCGAGGAGGAGGGCAACCGGACGGTCATCGTCATCACGGAGCTGCCCTACGAGGTCAACCCGGACAACATGATCCTGTCGATCGCCGAGCAGCTGCGCGACGGCAAGATCGCCGGCATCTCGAAGATCGACGACGAGTCCTCGGACCGCGTCGGCCTGCGCATCGTCGTCACGCTCAAGCGGGACGCCGTGGCCAAGGTGGTGCTGAACAACCTCTACAAGCACTCGCAGCTGCAGACGTCGTTCGGCGCCAACATGTTGTCCATCGTGGACGGTGTCCCGCGGACGCTGGCGCTGAACCATCTCGTGCGTCTGTACGTCGCGCACCAGGTCGAGGTCATCGTCCGGCGCACCCAGTACCTGCTCGACGAGGCCGAGAAGCGCGCCCACATTCTTCGTGGTCTGGTCAAGGCACTCGATGCGCTCGACGAGGTCATCGCCCTGATCCGTCGGTCGGAGACCGTCGAGATCGCCCGAGAGGGCCTCAAGGACCTCCTCGAGATCGACGACGACCAGGCGCAGGCGATCCTCGACATGCAGCTGCGCCGCCTGGCGGCCCTGGAGCGCCAGAAGATCATCGATCAGCTCGCCGCGATCGAGCTCGAGATCGCCGACTACAAGGACATCCTGGCCAAGCCGGAGCGTCAGCGCGCGATCGTCGGTGACGAGCTGCGCGAGATCGTCGAGAAGTACGGCGACGACCGTCGGACCCGCATCATCCCCGCGGACGGAGACGTCACAGACGAGGACCTCATCGCCCGCGAGGACGTCGTCGTCACGATCACGGAGACCGGGTACGCCAAGCGCACCCGGACGGACCTGTACCGCGCCCAGAAGCGCGGCGGCAAGGGCGTGCGCGGAGCGGAGCTCAAGCAGGACGACATCGTCCGCCACTTCTTCGTCTCCTCGACGCACGACTGGCTGCTGTTCTTCACCACGAAGGGCCGGGTCTACAGGATCAAGGCCTACGAGCTCCCGGAGGCCAACCGCACGGCCCGCGGCCAGCACGTGGCCAATCTCCTGGCGTTCCAGCCGGAGGAGCGGATCGCCGGCGTCATCCGGATCAAGAGCTACCAGGACGCGCCGTACCTCGTCCTGGCCACCCGCAACGGCCTGGTCAAGAAGTCGCGGCTCGAGGACTACGACTCCCCGCGTTCCGGCGGCCTCATCGCGGTCAACCTGCGCGACGGGGACGAGTTGGTCGGCGCCGCGCTGGCCGGACCGGACGACGACCTGCTGCTGGTGTCGGAGAAGGGCCAGTCGATCCGCTTCCACGCCAACGACGACACACTCCGCCCGATGGGGCGCGCGACGTCCGGCGTGATGGGTATGCGGTTCAACGACGGCGACGCGCTGCTGAGCATGTCCGTGGTCCGTGCGGACACGTCGGACCAGGAGAAGTACTTCCTGCTGGTGGCCACCGAGCGCGGGTACTCCAAGCGCACCGCGCTGAGCGAGTACACGGCCCAGGGGCGCGGCGGCAAGGGCGTGCTCACGCTCATGTTCGATCCCAAGCGCGGCAAGCTCGTCGGTGCGACGATCGTGGAGCTGCAGGACGAGCTGTACGCGATCACGTCCAGTGGCGGCGTCATCCGCACGTTCGCCAAGCAGGTCCGCAAGGCCGGCCGGCAGACCAAGGGCGTGCGTCTGATGAACCTCGCCGAGGGCGACTCGCTCCTGGCCATCGCCCGCAACGCGGACGAGCCCGACGACGAGGACAAGGCCGAGGCCGAGTCCATCACGGAGGAGTAGGCGATGACCGACCCGACCGATCCGGCCGCCGCGCGTCCCGAGACCGCGGGTTCTGGGACCGCGGGTTCCGGTACCGAAGGTCCCGGCGCCGGGGCGACCGCCCCGGC
>NZ_JAALDU010000058.1 GCF_014145015.1 Dietzia sp. E1
GCGGCAGCCGACGCCCGCTCGGCCTCCGCGGCGTCGCGCTCGGCCTGCTCGGCCTCCTTCTCCGCGGTCGTCTTCTCCCGCTTGGGCTGCTCGAGCCACTGGGGCTCGCGGGGATCGGGCAGGCCGCCGTCACGGGAGATGGACTCCAGCAGCAGCTGGGAGACGTCCACGACCTCGACCTGACCCTCGAGCTCGGTGCCGTCCGTCTGGGCGGTGGCCCCGTCGGAGAGCATCACGCGGCAGAACGGGCAGCCCGTGGCGATCTTCGAGGGCGAGGTCGACAGCGCCTCGTCGACGCGGTCGATGTTGATGCGCTTGCCGACCGTCTCCTCCATCCACATGCGGGCGCCACCGGCGCCACAGCACATGGACCGCTGACCGTGCCGCGGCATCTCCTTGAGGGTCACGCCCGAGCCGTCCATGAGCTCACGCGGGGCCTCGTACACCTGGTTGTGGCGGCCGAGGTAGCACGGGTCGTGGTAGGTCACGTTGCCGTCGATCGGCGCGACCGGAATGAGACGCTTCTCCCGCACGAGGCGGTTGAGCAGCTGGGTGTGGTGGACCACCTGGTACTCGCCGCCGAGCGGTCCGTACTCGTTCTTCAGCGTGTTGAGGCAGTGCGCACAGGTCACGACGACCTTGCGGTGCGACGTGGGCACGCCGTCGAACGCGTTGTTCAGCGTCTCGATGTTCTGCTCGGCGAGCATCTGGAACAGGAACTCGTTGCCCGCGCGGCGGGCCGAGTCACCGTTACAGGTCTCGCCCTGACCGAGCACCGCGAACTTCACGCCGGCGGTGTGCAGCAGGGTGGCGACGGCCTGGGTGGTCTTCTTGGCGCGGTCCTCGAAGGCGCCGGCGCAGCCGACCCAGAACAGGTACTCGGTGTCGCCGAAGTCCTCGACGTCCTTGCCGATCACCGGGATGTCGAAGTCGAGGGCGTTCATCCACTCGTCACGACCCGAGTTGTTCTGGCCCCAGGGGTTGCCCTTGTTCTCGAGGTTCTTGAACAGGCCGGCGAGCTCGGTCGGGAACTCCGACTCGATGAGCACCTGGTAGCGGCGCATGTCGATGAAGTGGTCGACGTGCTCGATGTCCACCGGGCACTGCTCGACGCAGGCGCCACACGTGGTGCAGGACCACAGGGCCTCGGGGTCGATGATGCCGGCGGCCATCGGGTCGTCGGAGAGGTCCGCTGTGGTGTGACCGACGAGGGGGCGCTGGGCCTCGAGGCGGGCCGCCTCCGGGATCTTGGCGAGCTTGGCCTCGTCGGGGTTGCCCTCGGCGTCGACCAGTCCGGTCTCCTCGCCCATCGTGGTCTGCCCACCGGCGAGCAGGTACGGCGCCTTCGCGGCACCGTGGTCGCGCAGGGACATGATCATGAGCTTGGGGCTCAGCGGCTTGCCGGTGTTCCAGGCGGGGCACTGCTCCTGGCAGCGGCCACACTCGGTACAGGTCGAGAAGTCGAGCCAGCCCTTCCAGGAGAAGTCCTCGATGGCGCCGGCGCCGAGCTTCGGCTCGAAGTCCTCGTCCTCCTCGGTGAGCTCCTCGATCTTCTCCATGGTCAGCGGGACGCCGTCCATGGTCATGGGCTTGAGCGGGCCGAGCGCGGTGCGGCCGTCGGCCTCGCGCTTGAAGTAGATGTTGAAGAACGCCGCGAAGCGGTGCCAGGCGACGCCCCAGGTGATGTTGCGGCCCACCACGTACAGCCAGACCATGCCCGAGAGCAGCTTGATCAGCGCGAAGATCGAGACCATGAGCTCGTTGGCGGGCAGGAGGGTCGAGAGCGGACCGGAGACCCAGTCGGTGGCCCAGTGGAAGTGGTGGCCCTCCTCGGCCTGCAGGGCGAGCTTGCCGGCCTTGACGAAGACCATGCCGAGGCCCTCGAGGAGCACGACGATCTCGACGAAGTACGCGGCCTTACGGTCGGAGCCCTCGAAGCGGTTGAGGCCCTTCCGCTGGTTGACCTGGCGGATGATGATCAGGACAGTGATGCCGATGACGGTGCCCAGGCCCAGGAACTCGTCAATCGCGTGCCACCAGACCTGGTCGGACAGCCACGGCCATCCACCGCGGGGGTTGAACGTCTGGATGTAGGCCTCGAACCAGACGATCGATCCGAGCAGGAAGCCCACCATGACGAACCAGTGGAAGAAGCCCACCGAGCGCTTGCGCGCCATCCGGGTGTGGGCGCCCACCTCGACGATGACATTCTTGAGCCGGGGCAGGATCGGCCGGAAGCGGTCGAATCCGTCCTTCTGTCCCAGGAAGAGGCCGCGCACCATGCGGGTGACGCCGCCGATGAACGAGGCCCAGCAGAACAGACTGAGCAGGACGCCGATCGTCCCGAGTGTGATGGTCACGCCTGACATGGTTCGCGGCCTTTCGTCGCACTTCTCGACGCACGAGCACTCATAGACCCTGTGGGCGCCCGTCGACTGTGTCGAGGTCAAAGGTAAGCCACACGGGCCCCGTTCGCCGAGTTGAGGCTGCCCTAACCGGAGCAGGCTCCACTCGCAGGCGGGGCCCGCGTGGTTCGTATAGATGGTCAGCTGGTGCACACAGGTGGTCAGCGGGTGCGCAGCGTCAGCCCGGGGTGTGCGGCCAGGACGTCGTCGATCGGGACCGCCGACAGCCGCGGGGTGAACCCGGCGGCGCGGGCGACGGTGTCCGCGTTGGCGCACGTGCCGGTGTCGGCGACGTTGGACGCGCTCGAGATGCCCAGGGCGCGGTCGCCGGAGAAGACGACTCCGCCGCTGTCGCCGGGCAGGGCGCACAGGTCGACGGTGAACGCGCCTTCGATGGTGCGGGTGCCGGCGACGTCGATCTGGGCCCCGACCTGGGAGATGGTGCCGCAGGAGAAGCCGGTGCGGAACCCGGTCTTGCAGGCCTTCTGGCCCACGACCGGCGCCGCCGTGCCGACGATCGCCTGGGTGCTGCCGTCCCCGGTGCCGACGAGGTTGGTGCGGAACCGGTCCGCGGCGTCCTCGTCGACCGCGATCAGCGCGGTGTCGACGCCCTCGCGCTGCGTACCGGTCATCGTGCCGAACTCCTCGCCGTCGGCCAGGGCCGCGCGGGTGCCGTCGGCGCCGGCGCAGTGGGCGGCGGTGACGACGACGGGCTTGCCGTCGAGCTCCCCGTTGAAACCGGTGGAGCACTCGAGGACGCCGTCCGGGACGCGCACCTGGTAGGCGGTACCGCCCACGACCGGACCGGCGGGGGCGGGCACGGACTGGATGGCGCGGCGTCGGTCCTCCGGCACCGGGGTGGCCTGCGCAGGCACGGTCTCGTTCATGCCGTCGATGATCGAGCCGGTTCCGGGGGTCAGTCCGGCGAGCAGGTCGACGACCGTGCGGAGCGGACCCTCAGGGATGAGGCCGGCCTCGTTGAGGAGGCCGAGGCTGCCGAGCGATCCCGATCCGCCGGCCCCGCTGCCCGGCGCCGACTGGGCGTCGAGCCGCTCGCCGGTGGCGGCGCCCGTGCGGGTGGTGGCCGGCTCGAGTCCGTCGACGGTGGGCGTCCCCTCGGACTGCCCGCCGCCCTCGCTGCCGAACGGCGCGGTGTCCCAGCGGGGGTCGGGCGCCTCGATCATGTCGATCTCGGCGAGATCGCGGAGCCGGGCGTCGAGGTTGCCCAGCTCGGCCGCCTCGCCGCCACGAGTGGTGACGACGACGGCGTTGCGGGCGGGGTCGACGCGTATGGCGGTGACGAGCTCCTGCAGGTTCTCGGGCATGCCCTCGACGACCTTGCGCACCTGTCGTTCGCGGGCATCGAGCTCTGCTGTGGTGAGCGCCACGTCCTGCACGGTGAACCCGGCCTCTGTGGCCTCCGACCGGAGACGGTCACCTGCCGGACCGGCGACGACGCCGACCAGGCCGGTGCCCTCGTCGTCCAGCCACACGCCGCCGAACGCGTCGCGGAACTGCTGCTCCCAGTGGGGCCGGGCCTCGGCGAGGCGCTCGCCGAGGCCGGCCTGGGCCAGGAACTGCTCAGGGGTGAGACCCAGGTCGCGCCACAGCGCCTCGACGAGCGAGGTCAGCTGCGGTGCGAGGGCGTCGGCCAGGACGGGGAGCGCCTGCGCCGCGGCGGGCTGCGCGGTGGCGGGAGCGGGTGCAGGGGGCGTGGCGGAGGGGTTCGCGCCGGCGGGCGACGCGGTGACCACCAGCGCCGCTGCGGCGGCGACGGCGGCGAGTGTCGAGGTGATGCGCATGATGGCCTTCCGTGATGCACAGATGGACGACCGCTGGTCGACCGATCGCTGCTCGGGATGATGCCGGTGAGATTACGGACCTGTGATTAGTGAGTCCAGTGTGACACGTGTGATTAGTGAGAATCGCCTGGCGGTTTTCGGTAGGGGAGGGGAGTCGGAGAATCGCGGACCCTGCCGCTAGGCTGCCTCTTCGGCAACGACGCATGCGTCATCACCAAAGACTTATCGACCGGAGGTCCCATGTCCGACGCTGACGCCGCACTACATGACGCGCTGGAGACCGTGGTGCGACGCAATCCCGGACAGCACCTCTTCCGGCAGGCGGTCCACGAGGTGCTGGAGTCGCTCGCGCCCGTGGTCAAGCAGCACCCCGAGTACGTCGAGGGCGGGATCCTCAAGCGGATCATCGAGCCGGAGCGCGTGATCGCCTTCCGCGTCCCGTGGGTCGACGACAACGGGGTCGTCCAGGTCAACCGCGGCTTCCGCGTGCAGTTCAGCTCCGACCTCGGCCCGTACAAGGGCGGCCTGCGCTTCCACAAGTCCGTGGACGAGGACACCCTGAAGTTCCTCGGCTTCGAGCAGGTCTTCAAGAACGCCCTCACCGGCCTCGGCCTGGGCGGCGGCAAGGGCGGCTCCGACTTCGACCCGCACGACAAGAGCGACGCGGAGGTCATGCGCTTCTGTCAGTCGTTCATGGCCGAGCTCGCGCATCACATCGGCGCGGACCTCGACGTGCCCGCGGGCGACATCGGCGTCGGCGGCCGCGAGATCGGCTACCTGTACGGGCAGTACCGCAGGATCACCGGCCGCAACGAGGCGGGCGTTCTCACCGGCAAGGGTGTCGGGTACGGCGGGTCGTGGGCCCGCACCGAGGCGACCGGCTACGGGCTCGTCTACTTCGTGCGCGAGATGCTCCGCGACACCGAGTACAGCCTCGAGGGCTCGCGCGTGGTGGTCTCCGGTTCCGGCAACGTCGCGATCTATGCCGCCAAGAAGGCCGCCCAGCTCGGCGCGACCGTCGTGGCCTGCTCGGACAGCCAGGGCTACATCCTCGACGAGGACGGGCTGGACCTGGACCTGCTCTCCGACATCAAGGACGTGCGTCGCGCACGCCTCACGGCGTACGCCGAGGAGCGCGGCAACTGCACGTACGTCGAGGGGCGGACGGTGTGGGAGGTCGAGTGCGACATCGCACTGCCCTGTGCCACCCAGAACGAGCTCGACGGCGACGCGGCCAGGCTGCTGGCGGACAACGGGTGCCGGGTGATCGCGGAGGGTGCCAACATGCCGTGCACCGAGGAGGCCGTGGAGGTCATCCACGAGCGGGGCATCCTGTTCGGGCCCGCCAAGGCCGCCAACGCGGGCGGTGTGGCCACCAGCGGTCTCGAGATGCGGCAGAACGCCGGGCGTCTGCAGTGGGATTTCGAGCGCGTGGACTCCGAGCTCGACCGGATCATGACCACCATCCACGCCACCGCGGCCGCGACCGCCGAGGAGTACGGCGCCCCGGGTGACCTCGTCGCCGGCGCCAACATCGCCGCGTTCCGCAAGGTCGCCGACGCCATGCTCGCCCAGGGCGTGATCTAGACCGGGGAGTGCGCCGGCGCAGGGGGCGATCGCCCGGTGCCGGCGGACGGTGCACCTCGTCGTCGTCGCTTCTTCTCTTCTCCTTTTCTTCTCTCCATGACCCGAGCGTTCCGGATGCCTCCGCCCACCGCGGGGTGCCGGGACGCTCTCGTCGTTGAGTCCGACCGACTCATCTTTTACTGTGAGTTGACTCACTCCGGGAATGGAACCCGCAGACCGCCGGTTGTACGCGGCGAGAAACCTCAGCGCACCAGACTCAAGTCGGGTTGACTCCTTCGGTAGCCGGAAGGCAGGGTGGAGTCAGACGGCCCGGCCCTTGAGCCGGGTTCACTAAAGACGAGTTCGCGCTCGCGTAGCAGAAAAGGAGATCACCATGGGACGTGCAGTCGGTATCGACCTCGGCACCACCAACTCGTGCGTCGCCGTCCTCGAGGGCGGCGAGGCCAACGTCATCGCCAACGCCGAGGGGTCACGCACGACCCCCTCGGTGGTCGCGTTCGCCAAGAACGGCGAGGTCCTCGTGGGCCAGCCCGCGAAGAACCAGGCCGTCACCAACGTCGACCGCACCATCCGCTCGGTCAAGCGCCACATCGGCACCGAGTGGAAGTCCAGCGACATCGACGGCAAGAACTACACCCCGCAAGAGATCAGCGCCCGCATTCTTCAGAAGCTCAAGCGGGACGCCGAGTCCTACCTCGGTGAGGACGTCACCGACGCCGTCATCACCGTGCCGGCCTACTTCAACGACGCCCAGCGTCAGGCCACCAAGGACGCCGGCCAGATCGCCGGTCTCAACGTCCTGCGCATCGTCAACGAGCCCACCGCGGCCGCCCTGGCCTACGGCCTCGACAAGGGTGACAAGGAGCAGACCATCCTGGTCTTCGACCTCGGTGGCGGCACCTTCGACGTCTCCCTGCTCGACATCGGCGACGGCGTCGTCGAGGTCCGCGCGACCTCCGGCGACAACCACCTCGGTGGCGACGACTGGGACCAGCGGATCGTCGACTGGCTGGTCGACAAGTTCAAGGCGCAGAACGGCATCGACCTGACCAAGGACAAGATGGCGCTCCAGCGTCTGCGTGAGGCCGCCGAGAAGGCCAAGATCGAACTGTCCTCGAGCCAGTCCACCTCGATCAACCTGCCGTACATCACTGTGGACGCGGACAAGAACCCGCTGTTCCTCGACGAGACCCTCTCGCGCGCCGAGTTCCAGCGCATCACGCAGGACCTGCTCGACCGCTGCCGCCAGCCGTTCCAGGCCGTCATCAAGGACGCCGGCATCTCGGTCTCGCAGATCGACCACGTCGTCCTGGTCGGCGGCTCGACCCGTATGCCGGCCGTGTCCGACCTGGTCAAGGAGCTCACCGGCGGCAAGGAGCCCAACAAGGGCGTCAACCCGGACGAGGTCGTCGCCGTGGGCGCCGCGCTCCAGGCCGGCGTGCTCCGCGGCGAGGTCAAGGACGTGCTCCTGCTCGACGTGACCCCGCTGTCGCTGGGCATCGAGACCAAGGGTGGCGTCATGACCAAGCTCATCGAGCGCAACACGACCATCCCGACCAAGCGGTCCGAGACCTTCACCACGGCCGACGACAACCAGCCGTCCGTGCAGATCCAGGTCTTCCAGGGTGAGCGCGAGATGGCCGCGCAGAACAAGCTGCTCGGCTCGTTCGAGCTCGCGGGCATCGCCCCGGCGCCGCGCGGCGTGCCGCAGATCGAGGTCACCTTCGACATCGACGCCAACGGCATCGTCCACGTCACCGCGAAGGACAAGGGCACCGGCAAGGAGAACACGATCATCATCCAGGAGGGCTCCGGCCTCTCCAAGGAGGAGATCGACCAGATGATCAAGGACGCCGAGGAGCACGCCGCCGAGGACGCCAAGCGTCGCGAGGAGGCGGACGCCCGCAACCAGGCCGAGTCCACGATCTACCAGACGGAGAAGTTCGTCTCGGAGAACGAGGACAAGATCCCGGCCGACAAGAAGGAGTCCCTCCAGGCCGCGATCGCTGACGCCAAGACCGCGCTCGAGGGCTCGGACGTCGACGCGATCAAGTCCGCGGTGGAGAAGGTCAACACCGAGGCCCAGGCCGTCGGCCAGGCGATCTACGAGGCCTCCGCGGCCGAGGGCGCCGAGGCCGGCGACGCCACGACCGGTGGCGCGGCCGACGATGACGTCGTCGACGCCGAGGTGGTCGACGAGGACGGGCCCGCCGGGCCGAATGCGGGTGAGTCCAAGTGACCCGCCCCGAGGAGAGCGACGCCGCCGAGACCGCCGCGTGGGCCGGCGCTGACGACGAGACGCAGCGCGCCGCGGAGACCGTGGAGGCCGAGGTCGTCGACGAGGGCACCGCTCCCGCCGACGGCCCGGCCGCGGCAGACGGCGCCGCCCCTGCCGACGGCACCGAGGCCGATGACGGCGGGGACGACGATCCGACGTCGGCGCTGCAGGCGCAGCTCGACGAGCGGACCGCGGACCTGCAGCGGGTGTCGGCGGAGTTCGCCAACTACCGCCGCCGCGTCGAGCGCGACCGCCAGTCGATCATCGACACCGCCAAGGGATCGGTGCTCACCGAACTGCTGGGGATCGTCGACGACCTCGACCGGGCCCGTGAGCACGGTGACCTGGAGGAGGGGCCGCTCAAGGTCTTCGCCGACAAGGTCCACGCGCTGCTGGCCTCCCAGGGTGTCGAGGCCTTCGGCGAGGAGGGCGACGCGTTTGACCCCGCCATCCACGAGGCCGTGCAGGACGAGTCCGACGGTTCCGAGCCGGTCCTCGGCACGATCCTGCGCAAGGGCTACCGCCACGGTGAGCGGACCCTGCGGACGGCGATGGTGATCGTCCGCTGAGCCACCCGGCTCACACCCGGCGTGCGGGCGCGGACCGACCCCAGGTCTCCAGACCGTGCCCGCACGCCGACCCGGCCCCGGCCGCGCCGGGGAACCTGAGAGAATACGAGATCTGAGGAAAGGAGGCGTCTGGTGAGTCAGCGCGAATGGGTCGAGAAGGATTACTACGCCGAACTGGGCGTCTCCAAGACCGCCAGCCAGGACGACATCCGCAAGGCATACCGCAAGCTCGCCCGCGAGAATCACCCGGACTCCAACCCCGGCAACGCGGCCGCAGAGGACAAGTTCAAGCGGATCAGCGAGGCCAACGACGTCATCGGCGACCCCGCGAAGCGCAAGGAGTACGACGCGTTCCGTGCGCAGGTCTCCTCCGGCGGGTTCAGTGGTTTCACGCCCGGCGGCGGCGGCTACACCACCACGAGCGACTTCGACCTCAATGACCTGTTCGGTGGGGGCGGGCCCGGCGGCGCCGGCGGCTTCTCCGACCTCTTCGGAGGCCTGTTCAACCAGGCCCGAGGGGGCGGCGGCGCAGGCGGTCGGAGCCGAGCACAGCGCCCGCGCGGCGGCCAGGACGTCGAGACCGCTCTGACCCTGTCGTTCCGCGAGGCCGCTCTCGGCGAGACGGTCCAGATCAAGCTGTCCTCGCCGTCGCCGTGTCTGACCTGCCACGGCAGCGGTGCGCGGCCCGGCACCAGCCCCAAGGTGTGCGGCACCTGCCACGGCGCCGGCGTCACCCAGCGCAACCAGGGGGCGTTCGGGTTCGCCGAGCCCTGCACCGACTGCGGCGGCACCGGATCCAAGATCGACGACCCGTGCCCCGAGTGCTCGGGCAGCGGCGTCACCAACCGCACCCGCACCATCAACGTCAAGGTCCCGGCCGGCGTCCAGGACGGTCAACGCATCCGGCTCTCCGGCCAGGGCGAGGCCGGTTTCCGCGGCGCCCCGTCCGGCGACCTCTACGTCACCGTCACCGTCCAGAAGGACGCGGTGTTCGACCGCGACGGATCCGACCTGCTGGTGGATCTGCCCGTGTCCTACCCGGAGCTGGTCCGCGGCGCGCAGGTGTCCGTACCCACGCTCACGGGGCGGGTGACCGTGAAGATCCCCGCCGGCTCGCGCGACGGCCAGATCCTGCGCGTGCGCGGCCGGGGCATCGCGAGCAAGACCGGAACCGGTGACCTCAAGGTCACCCTCCGTGTGGCCACGCCCCCCGCCGGGATGGCCGAAGCCGAACTGGCCGCCTACGACGACGCGTTGCGTGCGGCGGGCTTCGATCCCAGGTCGGGCTGGGCCGGGGCGACATGAGCCCCCGGCGGGACGTCGGGGAGCTGGGGCCCGACGACAGCGTCCTGGTGATCTCGGTGGCCGCCGAACTGTCCGGCCTGCACGCCCAGACCCTGCGCACCTACGACCGCCTGGGCATCGTCACACCCGAACGCACCAGCGGCGGCGGACGACGCTACTCCCTGCGGGACGTGGCGATGCTCCGCGAGGTGCAGCGCCTGAGCCAGGAGGAGGGCGTCAACCTCGCCGGCATCAAGCGGATCATGGAACTGACCAACCAGGTCGACGCCCTGCGTAGCCGCGTGTCCGAGCTGGTCGAGGAGGTCGCCGAACTCCGCCGCCGCGCCGGTACCGGTGGTCGGGCCGGCGGCGAGCTGGTCCACGTGCCGCGCTCGACCTCGGTCGTCGTGTGGCGCCCGCGGCACCAGCGCGGGGTCCGCCAGGACTGACCCGCGCGGGCGGGTACCCTCGGCGGCGACAACCAGCCCGCACGCCCACGAGGAGGACGCCCGTGCGCATCGCCGCCGCCCAGATCCTGACCGGACGCGACCCGCAGGACAACCTCCGACTGGTCCGCGAGTCGGTGGCCGAGGCCGCGGCGCAGTCGGCTCGCATCGTGGTGTTCCCCGAAGCCACCATGCGCGCGTTCGGGGCCGGTCGACTCGACGAGATCGCCGAACCCCTCGAGGGCCCGTGGGCGAGTGCCGTGGCCGATTCCGCCCGTGAGCACGGTGTCCTCGTCGTCGTCGGTATGTTCACGCCCGGTCGGGGCGGCCGCGTCCGCAACACCCTCCTGGTCACGGGACCCACCGGCGGCGGCGAGGAGATCCACACGGGCTACGACAAGATCCACCTGTTCGACGCGTTCGGGTTCGCCGAGTCCGACACCGTCGAGCCCGGTGACGCGACGCGCGTGGTGACGGTCGACGGCGTGGGGGTCGGCCTGAGCGTCTGTTACGACATCCGGTTCCCCGGCCAGTACACCGCGCTCGCGTCCGCCGGCGCGCGCCTCACCCTGTGCAGCGCGTCATGGGGCGCCGGGCCGGGCAAGGTCGACCAGTGGCGGCTGCTCGCCCGGGCGCGCGCGCTCGACTCGACGACCTTCCTGCTCGCCGTGGGACAGGCCGACCCGGCCGTCGAGGGCGTCGAGGTCAAGCGCGGCGCACCCACCGGAGTCGGTCACTCGCTGCTCGTCGGGCCGGACGGGACCGTGCGCTCCGAGGCCGGTCCCGACGCGGGGCTGATGGTCGTGGAGGTCGACGACGACGAGGTCACCGATATCCGGAAGGTCATCCCCGTGCTCGCGAACGGGCGTGTCACGGAGGAGTCGCACGGGAAGATCCCGCGGTGAGCGGACCGGGCGGCCCACGCCGGGGCGACGATCCCGCAGATCCGGACCCCGCCGGCGACGCGCCCACCGAGCCGACCCCGGCGACCGATCCCGCCGACCCGGGGGCTGCGGGGCCTGCTGACCCGCCCACCGAGC
>NZ_JAALDU010000005.1 GCF_014145015.1 Dietzia sp. E1
CCGCCACCGCCGTGTCGGCCGGCGACCCGTACGTGTTCCTCGCCGGGGAGGCGAGCCTGGTCCGGGCCATGCGCCGACTCGCCGTGGACGCCGCCGGGGTGCCCAAGGAGGCCGTGGCGTTCATGGGCTACTGGAGGCGCGGCGCCGCGGAGTGCTGAGCGCGTCGGCCCGCCGGCCCGGTCACGCCCGGTCGGGGGGCGGGTACGACGGATCCCGCAGCGCCCTGAGGACGTGCGGATAGCGCGACCCGGGGAGGCGGTTACCGATGGGATCGAAGTGCAGGTCCTCGTCGTCGTCCTCCCACGTGTCCACGGTGAGTCGGCCCAGGGTCCGCCACCTGCCGAGGGGCGTGGCGTGCTGCAGCGTCCACGTGCCGCCGTCGCCGCCGGGGATCGCGGCCAGCAGGAGCGGTCGGCCGGCGATGAGCACGGGGAACATGGAGGTCATCGTGCGGCCGGTCGTGCGCCAGCCCGCGGTGAGGACGTAGCGGCTCAGCGGGCCTGTGCCCGTGCTGGCCAGCAGGATGTCCACGGGTCGTTCGGCGTGAATCCGGACGGCCATGCCGCCGATGTCGGGGACCGCGTCCGGCAGGCCCACCGCCCGCGAGAAGCGGACGGTCGCCGGCCACCGGCCCGTGACGTCCAGCAGCGGTGAGCCCGTGCGTCCGACCCCCGTCACGCTCAGCGTGGCCCTCGCGATGACGCCCTTGGGGTGCAGCGCCTTGGGGCGGGCCAGTCGCGCCACCGCCGCCACCGCGCCGAACGCCGTGCCCACCAGGCTGGACACCGGCGCCGACCGCAGCGCCACCTCCTTCGACTCGGAGGTTTTCGGCACGAGCGCGGACGTGGCAGCGGTGTCGTCCGTGTCGGCCGGGGTGGAGCGGCCGCGGCCGGGTTTCCGGGTCTCTCGGGACATGAGGCCACGATACCCAGCGGCGGGCGGTCGGGAGCGGCGCTGATCACGGGCGGGGCGGGTCGCCAACGAGACGCGTGCTTCCGGGGCCGGGCCGACGCGGGTTCAGTCGAGCGCCGATCGAAGGCGGGGCAGCGCCCAGTCCCACGGGATACGTTCCTGCTCCAGCCGGAGGTCGCCCCGGCCGGTCAGCGCCTCGAGTGTGGAGACCTCGCCAGCGGTGAGTCGCGTGGGCGCGGTGCGGGCGGGCGTGGGCTCGGGGACCGTGAACTCGCCCCAGGCGTCGAGCGTCTCGACGTCCATGAGGACGCTGACCGCGTGCGGCGCGTGGTGTCGGAGTCTGTCGAGGATCGCGAAACCGTGGGAGTCGAGGTCGCCCCAATAGACGATGCGGGCGGTCATCGCCCAGGGCAGTGCGGCGACGGCATCGACCGCGAAGCCCCGGCCGAACAGGCCGACCGCGCCGGGCAGGTCGGGGAGCGCGAGGAACGTGGTGAGATTCTCGACGACGACGAGGGCGCGCGGCCCTTCCGAACCGGGCCACAGCGCGGCGAGCTGATCGACCGGGCTCTCCACATCGCGCAGTGGGAAGTCGATCGAGGGGTCGAGGATCCGCATCCTCACGCGGAGGTCGGAGCGTTTCAGCCCGAGACCGGCGACAGTGACCGCGCCGTCGGGGGTCGCGCTGTCGCGACCGCTTCGTGCCGCGTCGACCAGTTGCTCGACCACGCGGAGCCGGGATTCGATCCACTTGGTGTCGACTCCGGGGACCGCGATCTCGCGCGCCCGCAATCCCTCCGTGGGATGCGCGAGCGCCCACCGGCAGACGGCGAGCAGGCGCTCCATGTCCGCGTCGCTCAGCTTCTCCCAGGTCGGTGCGGTGGCCGCGGCGGCGAGTCGCAGGACCGACTCGTCGGGGCCCAACCGGAGCAGGTCGGTGGCCCTGGCGAGCATCGCCTCCCAGTGCGCGGCTCGTCCCGCGATCCGCGCGATCGCCCGGTCGCCCCGAACCTCCACGCGCTGAGGGAGAGCGACCACGCCGAACCCGGGCAATCGGCGTTCCACCCAGGCGATCCCCACGTCGCGGGCGTCCTGGGCGGAGTCGAACTCCCGCCACCGCCGGATCCAGTCCGCCGTGCCGGCCGGGTCGTCCGAGGCGCGCGTCGCCGTCGGGGATGCGGTGGAGAATCGCAGGACGTACGCGGCAGCGGAGTCCGGGTCGGCGATCCACTCGCGGTACCGGCGGGTGAACCGGGTGGCGCACGCTTCGGCCAGATCATCGGGAGCGCGCGGCGTCGTCGGCCCGGCCATGTCAGCTCGCGGCTTCCCAGGTGACCCGCTCGATGCGGGAGCGGCTCCCGTCCTCGATGCCCACCACCACCAGACCACCGATGTACGGCTCGAGGGTCTGCAACAACTTGAGCGGAGTCGCCAGAACCATGTGGAATCCGAAATCGGTGAAGACGTCCATCGCGCGGCGCGTGTAGTCGGGGTCTGCCCGGTCGAACGCCTCGTCGAGGACCACGGTTCCGTAGCGCGGCACATCGGCGTCGATGTCCGCGAGCTGGAACCGCAGAGCCGCGGCGAGACAGAAGAACACCAGCTTCTGCGCCTGACCGCCCGACAGGCCGGAGGAGGAATCGTGGTAGTTGGTCGGCGTCCCGTCCTCGTCGATCTCGACGCCGATGAAGCCGACGTGTCGCCGGGTGTCCAGCACGGTCTGCCGCCAGCGTCGGTCGGCGGAATCCGCGGATCCCAGCCGGTCCAAGAGTCGTGACATCACCGCGAAACCGGCCTCCGCGGTGTCGACGGTGCGCTTGTCGAGCGCTCCGGACACCGCCTTCTCCAGGTCGCTCAGGAAGTCTGTGACGGTCTCGGTACGTCGGTCACGCACCTCGATCTGCAGCCACCGGCCGGACTGGAACTCCGATCGGCGCAGCGAGTCGTTGACCGGTCTGATCCCGGCCTCGATCTCGGAGCGGGCGCGGCGGATGTGACGGGCGAGTTCGCCCAGATTCCGGGTCTGCATGTCCCCGATGAGCCCGAGGAATCGGTCCTCGAACTCCGCGAGGCGGTCCCGGCGAAGCTGGACCAGCCATTCGACGGCCTCGCCGACGAATTCCGGGTCGGATTTGAGATCGGCCTTCTTGGCCGGCCACAGCTCCAGGTACGACGTGAGAACCGCGGTGATGCGCCGATGGATCCGGTCGCGCTCGGTCGCGGTGGACACCTGCTCGGCGGCGATGGACCGCTCGGCACGCTGGCAGACTTCCTGCACGTTCTCGGCCGTCAGGCGGCGCGTCGCAGCCGCCAGGCGTTCGCGGATGCGGGCCGCGGCGCCCTCGTCGACGTCGCGCCTCTCGTGACCGGTCAGGTCGGCGAGCCGCCGCTCGAGACCCTCCACGACGCTCGCGGCAACCGCTCCGGCCCGGTTCGCGGAGTCGTACTCCGCCTGGGCCCGCGACTGCGCCTCCTCGGCGGCGCGCAGGTCCCGCTCCATCTCCGCGACCTCGGGATGCTGCTCCCGCCATTGGTCCAGGCGATCTCGGGCAGCCCGGGCGCGATCCTCGGCGGTGTCGGCGTCCAACTCCTCCCAGCGCAGGCCCAGGAGCGTGGCAGCCGCGCGCTGGCGGGCGCGACGCTGCGCGTCGAGGTCGTCCAGTCCGGCCCACTGTCGCTCGTGGGTGTCGATACGTGCCCGGATCTCGTTCCGGAGGGTGGTCAGTGCCTCCACCTTGGAGTCGTCCATACTGCCCAGCTGGAACGCCGCCGGGTCGTCGATCCGACGGCGGTCGTCCTTCTCGAACCGCGCCCCGCGTCTGATCAACCCGTGCAGAGTGACGGCCTTGTCATGCTGCTCCAGTTCGGCCGCGGTCTCCACGCAGGTCACGTCGAATTCGGCCGCGAGTCTGCGGTTGAGCCACTGGAGGAACGGCCCGGCGGCGGGGCGGACCTTCCGGACGAGGCTGTGCGGGCCGGTCCTGCGGGCGGCGGAGTCGTCGCCGTGGTCGACCACCTCGTAGACCAGGCGGACGCCCAGGTGGGTCAAGTCGACGGCGGCGGCTACCCGGTCCCGGAGGTGGTCGGGGACGAGCATCGTGCGGGCGAAGCCGGACAGGACCCGCTCGATCGCGGGACGCCAGCGGGCGTGCTCGGCGGGGACGTCGAGGAGTTCTCCGGCGAACGGTAGTTCGCGCGCGCTCAGCCCCGCCGCCTCGCACACGAGGTCCCGGGCGGCCAGCAGCCGGGAATCGATGTTCGAGCGGTGTCGCAGCAGCGCCTGCAGCTGCGCGGTCACCTCCTCGAGCGAGCGCTGTTCCTCGTTGAGGGACCCGGCCACCTCCCGCAGCGTCTCGCGATCTCGCGCCCGCTCGGCCTCCTGTTCCGCGTCCTCGCGCTCGAGCGTGGCGAGCAGGGCGGCGAAGTCCTCGGCCGAAGTCGGAAGGGCGCCGCCCAGGCGCTCGACCTCCGTCTCCGCACGCGCACGCCGTGCGGAGACGTCGGCGGAGTGTTCGAGGGCCCGGTCGAGGTCTCTCGCGAGCTCATCTCGCCCGGCGCCGGCGCTACCCCGGAGTCGGGCGCGGATGTCGTCGGTCGCCGTGCGTCGCACATCGAGTCGATCTCGTGCGGACGCGATGGTGGAGTCCGCGGCCACCAGCGCCCCGCGGGCCGTCCGCAGCTCCTCCTCGACGAGTTCGATGGTCACGGCGGCCTGCACCGCGGGAAAAGCCTCACTCTCAGCGTCCAGCTCGTCGGCCAGCGCCAGCACGCGGTCCCGGGAGGCCCGCAGGTCGGCGAGCGGGGCCAGATGGGCGATCTGCTTGCGCACGTCGACCACCGACCGGTGGGCCTCACGAAGCTGCGAGAACTGCGCCACTGCGCGGTCGGCCACCGCGAAGGTACCCGGCTCCTCCAACATGAAGTCGCGGAAGAGCTGGTCGAGACTGGACAGCGACTTGGCGGACAGGGTCCGGTGCAGCAGGAGCTGAGCGGACTCGGAGGCGATGCCCAGCCGACGCCGGAACGAGGCGGCGAACGCCGAGTAGCTGTCGTGGAACCTCACGTCCGGGATCTCCCGCTTGAGCGCCCGCTTGTCGATGCCACTGCGGAGGTAGCCGAACAGGTCCGGCAGGTCCGTGGGCTCGTCGGACGAGTGCTCGCGGACCCCGTGGAGACGCTTGACCCCGGCCGCGGAATTGTCGCCCGAACGCAGGTAGAGCAACAGGAGAAGCGTCACGCTGGTGCCGCGGCCGTCCGAGTAGGTCAGGGCGATCGCGGAGAACGTGGCCTTGGGACGCAGGTAGACGGAGGCCAGGTCGCCGGATTCGGCGTCGGCTCCCCGCCGCCAGGCACCACGGATGTAGGACACGAGGGTTCGCCCCGATCCCCGTCCCGCCTCCTCCTGCGCGGCGGCGTTGAATCGCAGGTGCGCCGGGGGCACGAGCACCGCTGAGACCGCATCGATGAGGGTCGATTTGCCGGACCCGGATCCGCCGGTGATGAGGAACCCCTTCCGCGGCACCTCCACGTCGTGATACCCGTCAAGCGTTCCCCAGTTGCACACCTGGATTCGCGACAGGCGCAGCTGATCGGGGTGTTCCGGAGCTCCGGGAAGCTGTAGGGCCTCAGTCATCGTCGACCACCTCGTCGTCGTCGAACAGAGCGTCGTCCCGCCCGCCGGCCGGTTCGCCGTCGTGCTCACCGTCGGCCCCATCGCGCGCCTCGATCAAGGCGCGGTACTCGTCGCGGATCCCCGCGACGACGTCCGCGTCGAACAGGTGGCGGAGGACGGGGGAGACCTCGGCGCGCCCCTCTGTCTCCGTGTCGGAGAGCAGCGAGTAGCTCTTGAGCCGGTTCCACGAGGCGTCGAACTTGCGCGCATACCGGCTCCGATCGGAGTCGACGACGGAACGGTAGACGTCGACCCGCTCGGCCACGTCCTCGCGATCCACGATCACCCGCTCGCCGGGCTGGGCCACGGACAACTCGGACCGTAGGTGCAGCAGCAGGACGGTGTCCATGTGCGACAGCGTCTCGGTCCGCAGTACCGCCGGGACCTCGACCCGACCACCCGTGTCGACCTGCCTGGTGAAGGCGATACCGGCGTCGTGGTCCAGCACCAGATCGAGGAACACGTCCGCCAGTCGCGATCGCATGGCGGGCTCGTCGGATACCACAGCCGCCCAGATCTCCGGCTGGCGATGCGCCTGCACCAGCGGGCCCGTGAGCAGCCGTGCCAACGCGCGTCTGGAGGCGAAGGACAGCGTCCCGGTGTCACCGGGCCACAGGCCGTCATCACCCGCACCGTCAGGTCTGTCGGGATCGGCCGTCGCAGGGGTCGTCACAGATCCTCCTCCAGAACTCGATCGGCCGTGAACACCAGGGTCGGGATCCGGGCGCTCAAGGTGGGGCCGGATCCACTCGTCCATGTGACGGTCTCGACCGAACGCGGGTCATCCGGTGGTGCCTCGGCCTGCGTGGTGATGGCCAGGTTCAACAGCCCGACGATACTGGCGACGCCCTGGGTGGCCGGGTGTTCGCGGAGGATCGCCCCGATGGATGACGGGCCGAGCCTGGACACCACGTCGCGGACATGGGCGCGGAGTTCGGCCTCGTCGATCTCCGAGGCACGGACAAGCGCCGTGAGGGCCTCGAGGTCCGCGTGGCCCTCCTCGTGGTGCGCGACCTCCGCCGCCACCCGTTCCTCTCCCGGATTCCGCAGGCGCAGCGCGCTCACAGACCGGACCGACATTCCGACCCGACGGAGCGGCACCGACATCTGACTGGTCGGCTTCACGGCGCGCGCGCCGCTCGCCTCGGCTGCCGCGGCGCGGGCGGACCGGATCAGTGCCAGCATCTGCCGGTGCTCGACGTAGGCGTCGGAGGTGACGAAGTGCCGCAGGCTGCGAGACAGAGAGGTGAGGACACCGTTGACCTCAGCCCCGGCGGTCTCCATCTCGTCGAACAGCTCCCGCAGGCCCCGCCTGGCTGACGGGGGTAGGTCGGCGACCTGCGGTCGGCTCAGGATGTCGTCGATCCACGTGTCGACCGACGCCGAGCGTTCGGGATCGAGGAGCACCGAGTAGAAGGACGAGAAGCTGCGGCCGGCCTCGGAGTCACCGATGAGGTCGACGCCGCCGAAGACGGCGTCGAGGACGTCACCGCGCGCGCCGTCCTGGTCGAGGAGACGACGACGGAGGTCTTGGTTGAGCGACTCGAATTCGGCGCGGACGCGGGCGAAATCGGCGGGTATGTCATCCGCCCCGCGGAGGATCTCCGACACCTTCTCCCCGACCTGCTCCGGGCCCGCGAGCTCGAGGTCACCCGCCTCGACACGTGCGATGGCGGCGTCGATACGGTCGCGCTCCCGGTGGAGGGCGGCCAGCCGGCCCTGAACGGACGGGTCGGTGTCCCGTGCGAGGTCCTCCAGTTGCCGGGTGAGCGTCTCGACGCGGGACACGGTCAGTCCGCGTCGCGGTGTCTGCAGGCCGTCGAGGAAGTCCATCACCACGAGTGCGGACCGGGTCGGTTCGAGCGTCTCGCCCGTCGCCGCGGTGCCGGGTCTGCGCAGCATCCAGCCGGCGTCGACCCATTGACGTACGTAGGCCTGGGCTGTTCCCGGAACGTCCGCGCCGGAGTCGCGGACGGCCGTCAGGGTCCTGTCGAGGAATTCGTAGAACTCCGAGGACGGGACACGCCGTGACGACCCCTCGAAGACCTCCGTGAGCACCGCCACGATGAGCGGCCACAACTGGGCACGCAGCAGCGAGAGGGCGGATGATTCGCCGTTCAGCCTGGAGAGCTGGAGGAAACGGGCGAGCGCGGACACGAGTCTCATGGTGGCACGCGGTGCCGCTTCATCCTCCAGAGTGTTCGGAACACGTAGTGCGAGAAGGGGGTGCGCGGAACGCTCTTGTCGATGGGCCGGGGCGGCGGATGCCGACGGTTGGCCGGTTCAGTCGTCGACGCCGCGGGCGGCCAGGGCGTCACCGAGCTGGTCGGCCGTCGTGAGCGCGCCGAGGACGGTGGGCACCACGAGCGCGCGGATCGACATGCCCAGGCCGCGCGCCCTGCGGGCCTCGGTGACCTGCTGTAGTCGGCGGGCGATGAGCGGGATCGCACGGATCGTCAGCACGAGCACCAGCGCGATGCGGTCCGGCGAGACACCGACGTGGCGCAGGGGGCTCGCGGCGCGCGTGACCGCGTCGAGCATGTCGGAGATGCGGGTCGTCAGCGCGACGAGGCCGGCCACCGCGATGGCCACCAGTAGCGCGCCGCACACCCGCAGGGCGGTGTCGAGGTCGGCGACGACCCACTGCAGGACGAGGATCGCGACGAGCATCGGTAGGACCGGCCGGATCTGCTCCCACGCGGCTCGGGGCCGGATGCGACCGATCGCGTACAGCACCGCGGTCAGGGCGAACGCGGGCAGGACGTGCCACGGCTCGCGGATCAGCAGGGTCGCGGCCAGGATGAGCACGCACACCACCAGGATCTTCAGCCCGGCGGGGAGGCGGTGCAGCAGCGAGTCGCCCGGTTGGTAGGTGGCGAACATCTACGCGACCGGCCCCGCGCCCAACGCGATCCGCCGGTAGCCGGCCAGCGCGGGCCCGGGGGAGTCGTCGATCACCACGCGGCCGCCGTCGACCACCAGCACGCGATCGAAATCGGCGACCAGGTCCAGGTCGTGCGTGACCACGACCAGCTGCTGCTCGAGAGCGGCGAACGTCTCCGCCACCAACTGACGGTTACGCAGGTCGAGGAGGGTCGTGGGCTCGTCGGCCACGATGACCGAGGGTTCGATCACCAGCACGGCCGCCAGCGCGAGCAACTGCTTCTGCCCCCCGGACAGGAGGTGGCACGGATGACCGGCATGCCCGGCGAGGCCGAACGTCTCGAGCACCTGGCCGACTCGTCGTCGTCGTTCCTCCTTGCCCATCCCGGAGCGCCGCAGGGAGAAGTCCACGTCCTCCGCCACGGTGGGCATGACGATCTGGGTGTCCGGATCGGTGAAGCAGAAGCCCACCCGGCGCCGGACCTGCGCGCCCTTGCGCCGCGTGTCCAGGCCGTCGACCGTCACGGTGCCGGACGTGGGGACGACCAGCCCGTTGATCATGCGCGCCAGCGTGGACTTGCCGCCGCCGTTGACGCCGACGATGCCGATGCGACGTTCGGTGAGGGTGAGGTCGACGCCCGAGAGGACGGGCCGGTCGCCGTAGGCGTGGCCGACTCCGTCGAAGCGGATCTCGGCGCCGCGCGGGCCCGGGTCGTTCGGGCTGGTCACGCTGCCGTGGGACGCTGCCCGCGCAGCGGTGCGATCAGCCCGGGACGCGCGCGGTGCACCTGCGACGCCACGATCGCGGTGACCACCGCCTTGAGCAGGTCGCCGGGCAGGAAGACCGTGTTGGCGGCGATCGCGCCCGTGACGGTGAGCTCGGTGCGGAGGAGCATGCCGGCGACGCCGACCGCGTAGATCACCCCGATGCCGCCGACGATGTTGATGAGTAACCCCGGCAGCACGCGGTAGCGCGGCAGGACCCACGCCGTGAGCAGGCCGATGACGATCACCGCCGGGATCCAGCCGATGAGGAAGCCCGCCGTGGGACCGGCCAGCGAGGTCAGGGTGGTGCGGCCGCCCGCGAGCACCGGCAGTGCCAGGCCGATGACCATCACCGCGAGCACCGACAGGGCGCCCTTGCGCCAGCCGAGCAGGGAACCCGCGAGCATCACGCCGAGGGTCTGCAGCGTGATGGGCACGCCCGCCGAGCCGATGCTGATCTGGCCGGGCAGCCCGAGCACCACGATGAGGGCGGCGAACACCGCGATCTGGGCGAGGTCCCGGGTCGCGCTGCGGGCCGGGGCCGTGTCGATCGACATGCTCATGACACTCCTTGCTGACGCTGCGGCCGCGAGGCGACCTGAACACCGTTCATTGTGGCACGGGGGGTGGCCCGGCGCACAGTGGGGTCGGCGGGAGCGGCGCCGCCCGGACGTGACGCCCCTCGCGGTGCGGATCCCGGGATAGGGTGACCGGGATCACATCGGTGTGGGGGGGGATCGTGACCACTGGATCGGCTTCAGCGCCACGTAACCGGGTCGCCGCCGTCGTCGTGGCGGTGATGGTCGCCCTGGCGGCGGTCGCGTCGCCCGCCCCCGTCGGCGCGCAGCCGTACACCCGCTATCTCGACATCTCCTATCTCGACATCGCCGCGGACAACCCGCACGGCGAGCGGCCGGGCGGATTCGCGACCGCGTTGTCCACCGACCCCGACGAGCTGCGGGCCGCGTTGGAGTCCGCGCGCGCGGCCGGAGTGGCGCCCGAACGCTACGGCACCCTCGCGCGGCAGTACTGGCTGGCCGTGGGCGCGGAGAACGCCGGCATCGACCTCGGCGCGTGGGATCCCGCGCGCGGACTCGAGGCCAACCTCGACACGGTCGACAAGGTGTACGTCAATTACCTGCGGCTCCACAACTACCACGACGGCTTCTGGTGGACCGGCATGGCGGGACTCGCCGGCATGTCCTTCGCCGCCGGATTCTGGGACCTCGACGACGTGGGCGGCCTGCTCAGCGTCCCCGGGGTGCTCGAGCTCGGCGCCGGGGTCGGCGGCGCGCTCGCCGGGATGCCGTGGGAGCTGGCGCAGGACATGCCGGCCGACGTCCGCCTGCTGGCCACCGTCGGGCCGACGCTGCGGCAGGCCGACATCGACTGGTACCTGCACCGGCTCCTGGCCATGCAGCGCAACATCTTCATGGACATGGTCCCGATGCACGAGGCCTACGCCGCGGAGGGGATGCCCGCGATCGAGGAGCTCGCGGCGAGCGGTGCCTACGACGACTACGTGGTCGAGGCGTGGCGGCAGCTCGACAGCGGCACCCCGGAGGGCCGATCCGAGGCGCTGATGCGGATGGCGTCGCGCGAGCAGAACCAGATCATCGCCGACCAGTGGGACGCGACCGCCGCCGCCCGCGGCGACGTCGGGCGGGTGCTGACCTACATCACCACCATCGGTGGCGCGCCCGACGTCCCGGGCGCCTCCGCGCTCGGTGAGTTCCGGCCGCTGACCGTCCGCGCCGACGTGGGCGGGCGGCCGACCGTCGTGCACACTCCGCTGCCCGGGTTCAACTGGGCCGACCGCGAGCCCCGGTGGGACTACATCGAGCAGGACCTGGTGCCGGCGTTCCGGTCGCTGGTGCGGGACCGAGCCGCCGAGGCCCCGCGCTACCTCGGGGTCGAGTTCCGGCCCCGGGCCGAGCAGAACCGGATCCTCGCGCGGTTGCCGGCCTTCGTCGGCCAGATGACGTCCGGGTGGGTGATCGCCCCCGCGCCGGCGCCTGCTCCCGCGCCGGCGCCCGCGGCCCCGCCGTCAGAGGTCCTGGCCGGGTAACCGGCTGGCCTGCTCGATCCACGAGCGCAGCAGGTCGTCGTCCAACTCGTCGTCGCGGCGGATGTCGAAGTACCGCATCTCCGGATGCTTGGAGCCCTTCGGCGGCATCGGGTCGAGCGAGGTCCCCCGGTAGAACTGCAGCTGCACGTAGTGGGTGAAACACCGGAACGACAGGAACCACCCGGCGCCCTCGTGGCCGTAGAGGGGTTGGTTCCACTTGACGCCCTTGTGCACGCCCGGGACGGTCTGCACGATCAGGTCGTCGAGGTGCTGTCCGATCGCCTGCTTCCACTCCGGCATGGCCGCGATGTAGTCGCGGACCGGGCCGGGGCCCTCGCCCTTGGGGATCTGCGGGTTGCCGCCGCTGAGCAGTTTCGGGCTGTCGGCGGACGGGCCGTCGGTGGTCATGGCGTACTCCTCCCTGGTGGTGACCGTGCTCGCCGAGTAGGTGATCACCGAGTGGGTGCGAGCCGATCCGGTGCCCCCTCCACGGTACGACCGGTCAGTCCCTCGCGGTGCTGGCCCGGATATGCGCTCGTTCGCCCTGCCGGCCCACCAGGCTGAGGAACTCCACCGGGCCGGCGCTGGTGGCACCGAACCAGTGCGGGGTGCGGGTGTCGAACTCGGCAGCCTCGCCCGGGGTGAGGATGAGGTCGTGCTCGCCGAGGACCAGTCGCAGCCGGCCGTCCAGCACGAACACCCAGTCGTGGCCGTCGTGGACGTGGAGGTGCGGCTCGTCGTCGTCCCTCCCCCGGGGTAGCACGAACTTGTACGCCTGGATCCCGCCCGGCCGGCGTGACAACGGGATGACGGTGGCGCCGTAGTCGGTGGTGAAGGGCCGCAGGGCGATGCGGGGGTCGCCGGTCGGCGGGGCGTCGACGAGGTGGTCCAGCGTGACGCCGTGCGCCCGCGCGAGCGGCAGCAGCAGTTCGAGCGTGGGCCGGCGCTGTCCCGACTCGAGGCGGGACAGCGTGCTGGGGGAGATGCCGGTCTTGTCGGCGAGCTCGGCGAGGGTCATGTCGCGGCGCCGTCGCAGGGACCGCAGGCGGGGT
>NZ_JAALDU010000059.1 GCF_014145015.1 Dietzia sp. E1
CTGGCGGGCGGCACGGACCAGGTCGACCTCCGCGGCCAACGCCGCGCCGACCTCGCGCAGGGCCGGCCCGGCCCGCCAACCGCCCCCCGCCTTCTCCGCCCAGCCCTGGGCGTCCATCTCCGCGAGGACCGCATGGAGGGTGGAGCGACTGGCCCCGGTCAGTCGCGCGATCTCCGACAGGGGCAGGGGCGGGCCGTCGGTGGCGAGCGCCTGGAGAACCGAGATCACCCGATGGGTCGGCTCGTGTCGCATATGCGGCATCTTATGTCGGATAGCCGACGATCCGGGGGTGATTGGCCTCACCGAGATGGAAATCCGGGCGGGGCGGGCGCAGGATGGGGCGGACGCCCGAAGGTAGACAGACCTGTCTGCCCGCTGTCCGGTCCGCCGGGCCAGCCCACAACACTGGAGGTCGCATGACGACGAGGTCGGCGGTGACGCTCTCGCATCTCGACGCGCTCGAGGCGGAGTCCGTCCACATCTTCCGCGAGGTAGCCGCGCAGTTCGAACGCCCGGGGATGCTCTTCTCCGGCGGCAAGGACTCGGTGGTGATGTTCCACCTCGCCCGCAAGGCCTTCTGGCCCGCGCCCATGCCGTTCCCGCTCATGCACGTCGACACCGGGCACAACTTCGACGAGGTCATCGAGTACCGCGACCGCGTGGTCGCCGAGACCGGCGTCCAGCTGGTCGTCTCCCACGTCCAGGACGACATCGACGCCGGCCGCGTGGTCGAGGACACCGGGGTCGGCGCGAGCCGCAACCGCCTCCAGACCACCGCACTGCTGCGCGGGATCCAGGAGAACCGCTTCGACGCCGTCTTCGGTGGCGCCCGCCGCGACGAGGAGAAGGCCCGCGCCAAGGAGCGCGTCTTCTCCTTCCGCGACGCGTTCGGCGCCTGGGACCCGCGCGCGCAGCGGCCCGAGCTGTGGAAGCTCTACAACGGCAAGCACCGCAAGGGCGAGCACATCCGCGTGTTCCCGCTGTCCAACTGGACCGAGCTGGACATCTGGCAGTACATCGAGCGCGAGGACATCGACCTCCCGCCGATCTACTACGCCCACGAGCGCGAGGTCATCGAGCGCGACGGCATGCTCCTGGCCAAGACCCGCTTCCTGGAGACGCTGCCGCACGAGGAGGCGCGCACCGAGCTCGTGCGTTTCCGCACCGTCGGCGACGCCACCTGCACCGGCTGCGTCGAGTCCGACGCCGCCGACAACGCCGCCGTCGTCGCCGAGGTCGCGGGCACCCGCGTCACCGAGCGCGGCGCCACCCGCGCCGATGACCGGATCTCCGAGGCCGGCATGGAAGACCGCAAGAAGGAGGGCTACTTCTGATGAGCACCCCCACCACGGCCACCACCCCGACCGACGAGGCCGCCATCGTGGAGACCGGCCACACCATGTCCGACCAGGCGCAGCTGCTGCGCATCGCCACCGCCGGGTCCGTCGACGACGGCAAGTCGACCCTGATCGGCCGACTGCTGTTCGACTCCAAGGGCATCTTCGAGGACCAGCTCGCCTCCATCGAGGCCACCTCCGCCAAGCGCGGCGACGAGTACACCGACCTCGCACTGCTCACCGACGGGCTGCGGTCCGAGCGCGAGCAGGGCATCACGATCGACGTCGCCTACCGCTACTTCTCGACCCCGCGGCGCAAGTTCATCATCGCCGACACCCCGGGCCACGTGCAGTACACGCGCAACATGGTCACCGGTGCCTCGACGGCCGACGTGGCGATCATCCTCGTCGACGCCCGCAAGGGAGTGCTCGAGCAGACCCGCCGCCACGCGTTCCTGTCCGCCCTGCTGGGTATCCCCCGCCTCGTGGTGGCGGTGAACAAGATGGACCTCATCGACTACGACGAGGCCACGTTCGAGGCCATCCGCGCCGAATTCACCGACTTCGCCGCCAAGCTCGAGGTCCACGACGTCACCTTCGTGCCGCTCTCGGCGCTCAAGGGCGACAACGTCGTGGAGCGGTCGGACGCCATGCCCTGGTACACGGGCCCGGCGCTGCTCGACCACCTCGAGAACGTGCACATCGCCTCGGACCGCAACCTCACCGACGTCCGGTTCCCGGTGCAGTACGTGATCCGCCCCCAGCGCGCCGACGGGTTGGATCACCGGTCCTTCGCCGGCACCGTCGCGGGTGGGATCATCAAGGTCGACGACGACGTGGTGGTCATGCCGTCCGGTCGGCAGTCCACCGTCAAGGCGATCTGGGGCCCGGGCGGAGTGGAGCTCGACGAGGCCGCCGCTCCTGCCGCGGTGACGATCGCGCTCAACGACGAGATCGACATCGTCCGCGGCGAGATGATCGCCCGGCCCGGCAACCGGCCGCACCAGGGAACCGAGCTCGAGGCCATGGTCTGCTGGTTCGCCGACGACACGACCCTCGAGACCAACAAGCGCTACATCGTCAAGCACACGACGCGCGAGACCAAGGCGATCGTGACCGGGATGGAGTACCGGCTCGACGTCAACACGCTGCACCGCGACCCCGACTCGACCGAGCTCGAACTCAACGAGATCGGGCGCATCGGCCTGCGCACGCAGACGCCGCTGATGTACGACCCGTACCGCCGCAACCGCGACACGGGCGCCTTCATCCTCGTGGACGAGACCACCGGCAACACGGTGGGCGCGGGCATGATCATCGGGCCCGCCACCACCGGCTCCAACGTCGTCTGGCACGCCGGGGCCGTCCAGCGCGGGGACCGCGGTCAGGGACGCACGCTGTGGCTCACCGGCCTGTCGGGGTCGGGTAAGTCGACCATCGCCTCGGAGGTCGAGCGGCTGCTCATCGAGTCCGGCCATCCGGCGTACATCCTCGACGGCGACAACCTGCGCCACGGCCTCAACGCCGACCTCGGGTTCTCGGCCGAGGACCGGGCGGAGAACATCCGCCGCACCGCGGAAGTGGCGGCACTGTTCGCCGATGCCGGCGTCGTCGTCATCTGTTCCCTCATCTCGCCCATGCGCGCCGACCGCGACGCGGCGCGCCAGGTCCACGCCAAGGCTGACCTGCCGTTCACCGAGGTCTTCGTGGACACCCCGCTGGCCGAGTGCGAGGCCCGCGACCCCAAGGGCCTGTACGCCAAAGCCCGCGCCGGCGAGATCCCCGAGTTCACCGGCGTCTCCGCGCCGTACGAGCCGCCGCTGACCCCCGACCTGCACGTGCGCCCCGAGGACGGGACCGCGGAAGAGGTCGCGCAGCGGATCCTCAGCTCCATCCTGGGAATCTGAGCCGGTGCCCGAGGCCCTGTGGACCTACGACTCGCTCGGCCTGCTGGTCGTCAGCGCCGTCATCGGCGTGGTGATCGGCCTGACGGGGATGGGCGGCGGCGCACTCATGACGCCGGCGCTCATCCTCGTGGGCATCCCGCCGACGGCGGCCGTCGCCAACGACCTGGTGGTCAACGCGGTCAACAAGGTCGTGGGCGCGGGCGTGCACTGGAGGCACGGCAAACCCAACCTCAAGATCGCCTTCTGGCTGATCATCGGCTCGGTGCCCACGGCGTACCTCGGCGCGTGGCTCGTGCACGCGATCGGCGCCGAGGACGTGCAGGGGATGCTCAAGAAGGCCATCGGCGCGACCCTCATCGTGGCGTCCACGGCCTACTTCCTGCGGGCGTTCTTCGAGATGTCCGGGCGGATCCGCACCGGTGACGACCCGGACCCGCCGGTCAAGCCGGTGCTCACGCTGCTCGTCGGCGTGATCGGCGGACTGATGGTGGGCATCACCTCGGTCGGCTCGGGCACCGTCATCATGATGTGCATCATGCTGCTGTACCCGACGCTCGCCGCGCTGCGTCTGGTGGGCACCGACCTCGTGCAGGCGGTCCCGCTGGTGATCGCGGCCGCGATCGGTCACGTCATGGTGACCGGCGTCGACTGGGACCTGCTGATCCCGCTGCTCATCGGCGGGGCGATCGGCACGTTCTTCGGGTCGAGGTTCGCCGGGCGCGTGCCGGGTGGGCTCATCCGCCGCGGCGTCACCATCGTGCTCGCGGTGACGGCGTCGGCCATGCTCGGCGCCTCGCCGCTGATGATCGGGATCATCACGCTGGTGCTCGTGGTGGGCGGCCCGCTGGTGTGGCGGGCGCTCGTGCGCCGGTTCTCGGTGCACCTGGACGAGCCCGCGGTGCAGCGGCCCGGGGCGTCGGCTCACGCCTGAGCCGGTCGACGCCGGGCCGCCGTGAGCTCGGCCCGCCGCACTCGGCAGCAGCCGCTCCCCGGGATGGCGTCTCGCGCGCACCAGACACACAGCCGCTCCCCGGGATGGCGTCTCGCGCGCACCGCGGGGTGGGCGAGACGCCA
>NZ_JAALDU010000060.1 GCF_014145015.1 Dietzia sp. E1
GGTCGAGGTAGTCGCCGACGCGCTCGCCGGGGTCGGGGCCCAGGGCGTCGCTCATCACCCCCGGGCTCCGCGGGAGCTCGGTGCGCAGCGCGGTGAGGATCGTCACCAGCGCCAGGACGACCACCACCCCCACGCCGGCGGCCCGCAGCAGCCGCGCGGCGCCGGTCATGCGTCGCGGAGGACGTCGATCGCGTGCTGCAGGTCGTCGGGGTACCGGCTCGCGAAGTCCACGCGCGCCCCCGTGCCCGGATGCTCGAAGCCCAGGCCCACCGCGTGCAGCCACTGCCGCTCGAGCCCCAGCCGCCGCGCGAGGACCGGGTCCGCGCCGTACGTGAGGTCACCCGCACACGGGTGGTGCAGCGCCGAGAAGTGCACGCGGATCTGATGGGTGCGCCCCGTCTCGAGCTTCACCTCGACCAACGTCGCCGCCTGGTGCGCCTCGAGGGTGTCGTAGTGCGTGATCGACGGCTTGCCGTCGGAGGTGACCGCGAAGCGCCAGTCGTTCGACGTGTGCCGGCCGATGGGCGCGTCGATCGTCCCCGAGAGCGGGTCGGGGTGGCCCTGCACCAGCGCGTGGTAGGTCTTGTCGACGGTCCGGTCGCGGAACGCCCGCTTGAGCAGCGTGTACGCCCGCTCCGACGCCGCCACCACCATGAGGCCGGAGGTCCCCACGTCGAGGCGGTGGACGATCCCCTTGCGCTCCGGCGGTCCCGAGGTCGAGATGCGGTACCCGGCGGCGGCCAGGCCGCCGATCACCGTGGGACCGGTCCACCCGACCGAGGCGTGCGCGGCCACACCGACGGGCTTGTCGACGACGACGATGTCCGCGTCCGAGTACACGACCGCCATCCCCTCGACCGGCTCGGCGACCACCGCCGGCTCGGCCCGCGGCTCCGGCATCTCGACCTCGATCCAGGACATCCCGGTGAGCTTGTCGGACTTGCCCACCGTGCGGCCGTCGAGCAGAACCTTGCCCTCGCCGGCCAGGTCCGCCACCGCGGTGCGCGAGATGCCCAACAGCCGGGAGACGCCGGCGTCGACGCGCATGCCGTCGAGACCGTCCGGCACGGGGAAGGTACGCAGCTCACCCATCGGCCGGGTCCCCCTTGGCGACGGGGGCGGCGTCGTCCGACACGCGCGAGCCGTCGAAGTCGATGTTGCGCAGGACCGCCACCGCCACCACGATCACGCCGGCGACCAGGCAGGAGTCCGCGACGTTGAACACCGGCCACCAGCCGACGGACATGAAGTCCACGACGTGGCCCTGCAGGATCCCGGGCGCCCGGACGTAGCGGTCCACGAGGTTGCCGGCGGCGCCACCGAGGATGAGCCCCAGCCCCCACGCCCACCATGTGGAGTGGACGCGGCGGGAGAACCACAGCAGCCCCAGCACCACGACCGTGGCGACGACGCTGAGCACGACCGTGAACTCCGTGCCAATCGAGAACGCGGCGCCAGGATTGCGCAGCAGCACCAGCCGCACCGTGTCGCCGATGAGCTCGATCGGGCGGGCGTTCTCCAGGTTGGCCACGGCGAGCACCTTGGTGACCTGGTCGACCAGGATCACCACCGCCGCGACCGCCAGCATGACCACCGGCCCGGCGCGGAAGTACCCGGGCGCGGCCGCGCGAGGCCCGGGTGTGCTCGCTCCCGCGGCGTCAGGCCGCGTGCCGTCGGTCTCCGTCATGGTGCCCAGTATCCCTGATGACGTCGCCGACCCGGCGGCTGCGGGTGGGCGGCCCCGGATGACGTGGGTGAGCGAGGTCGGCGGGCTACGGCGGACGACCCTCTAGGCTCGGGGCGTGGACCCGCGATCGACCGTCATCCCCGGCCCCTCCCGAACCACCCGCCGCGAGCGTGGCGGCGACCGAGGACGGGGTGGCCGCGGCGGCTCCGGTCGACGTCTCCTCGCGGCCGCGCTCGCGGCCACCCTCGTAGTCGGTACCGCCGGGTGCGCCGACGACGACGCCTCCGACCCC
>NZ_JAALDU010000061.1 GCF_014145015.1 Dietzia sp. E1
GCGGACGGAGGCGCCGACGCGTCGAGTGCGACGCTGTCCGGCACCGCCCACCACGTGCTCGGCGCCGACACCGCCGCGACGCTGCTGGTCGTGGCCGTCGCCGGCGACACCGTCGGGCTCTTCGAGGTCCCCGCCGACGCCGACGGGGTCACCGTCACCCGCGTGCCCGTCATGGACCCCACCCGCACTCTGTCCCGAGTGGAGTTCGACGGCGCCACCGCCACCGCGATCGCCACCCGGCCGAGCTTCCTGTCGCGCCTGCGCGCGGCGGCGTGGGCGGCGATCTCCGCCGAGCAGGTCGGCGCCGCGCGCGCCGTGCTGGACGCGACCGTGCAGTACACGCAGGAGCGCAAGCAGTTCGGCCGGGTCATCGGCTCGTTCCAGGCGCTCAAGCACCGGATGGCCGACATGTACGTCAAGGTCGAGACCGCCAGGTCGCTGTCCTACTCCGCCGCCGCACTGGTGGCAGAGGCCCAGTCCCTCGGGGACGGGCCCGAGGCCGATGAGGCCGCCTACGCCGCGGAGATCGAGGCAGCCGCCGCCAAGGTCTACTGCTCGGAGGCACTGCAGTGGATCTCCGGGGAGTCGATCCAGCTCCACGGTGGCGTCGGCATCACGTGGGAGTACGACGCGCACCTGTACTTCAAGCGGGCGCACGGCACGGCGCAGCTGCTCGGGCAGCCCCACGAGCTCCTCTCCGCGCTCGAGGTGGCGGCGGGCCTGTAGGCGGGGCCTCTAGAATCGGCCGTATGACCCCCTTCCCCGCGCATGGACGGACCAATGACCAGCGGTCGGCCGAGGACCTCGCGGCCCAGGCCGGACGCCTGCTCACCGACCTCCGGGTCTCCCGGGTCGCGCCCGAGGATCTGGGCGAGTTCGCCGAGGGCGAGGCCCGGTCGGTCATCCTCGACCGCCTCGCGGTGGCGCGGCCCGACGACCTCGTGTTCGGCGAGTGGGACCCCGACTCCCGTGCCCGGCTGGAGGCCGACCGGGTGTGGTTCGTCGACCCCCTCGACGGGGTGCGCTCCTACGTGACCGAGGGGCGTCCCGACTGGGCCGTGCACGTCGCGCTGTGGGAGTCCGGTCCCGAGGGCGTCGGCGGGATCACCGCCTGCGCGATCGCCATGCCCGCCTACGGCAGGGTCCTCACCGGACGGGGCGCCACCACGTACCAGCCGATGTCGATCATCCGCGGCCCTCGGCCCGGGCCACTCGTCCCGCCCCGCGAGGACGACCGTCTGCGCATCGCCGTCTCCGAGGCCGAGCCGCCCGCGTTCGCCGAGGACCTCGCCGCGAAACTCGGCGCGTCCCTGGTGCACCTCGGGTCCGGCGGCGGCAAGACCGCCACCGTGCTCGAGGGCGAGTGCGACGCGTACATCCACACCAGCGGTCACCACCAGTGGGACTCCGCCGCGACCGTAGGCGTGGTGCAGCAGCGCGGCCTGCACGCCAGCGCCCTGGACGGCAGCGAGCTGATCTACAACGTCGAGGAGATCGAGTACCCCGATCTGCTCGTCTGCACCCGAGAGGTCGCGGACCGCGTCATCGAGGCGGTCGCCGAGTACCTCTGAGCGTCAGGCGTTGAGGCCGCGGTAGCCGGCGAAGCGCTCGGCGATCCGCTCCTCGCTGAGGCCGTAGTCGGCGAGCGTGTAGCGGTGCGCGGGCGCCCGGTCCCCGGAGAGGCTGCGCTCGTTCTCCGCGACCACGGCCGCGCGGACCTCGTCCGACAGCTCCGTGCCCGCCGCGGCGTACACGCGCGCGACCACGCCGGCGGGATCGTCCAGCAGCTCGTGGTGGTCGACGTCGACGAACGTCGCCCCCGACGCCGGGTCCGCCTCGTGACGGGCGCGCGCGGCGTCGAACGTCTCGACCCCCCGCGCCCACAGGTCCAGCTGCGAGGAGCCGATGTACTCCGGGGTGAACCGCGTGGACCAGTCGGCGGCCGTGCGGTGCGCGAGCGAGCACATCGACGCCATCGACTTCCGCGGGTCGCGGTGCGTCTGCACCACCACCGCGTCGGGGTACACCTCGAGCAGCGCGTCGAGCGCGAACAGGTGGCTGGGGTTCTTGAGCACCCAGCGCCGGTCGGGATCGTTCGCGCCGATGAGCTGCAGGTTGCGCTTGTGCCGGCGGTACGCGGGCACCCAGTCGACGCCGGCGAGCCACTGCGAGTAGCCGTCGAGCCGGGCCAGGCACTCGTACGACACCGAGGTCAGCGACTGCCGCAGCAGCTGCCAGCACTCCTCGAGGTCGTCGGCGGAGATGTAGTGCACACCGCCGTAGTCGGGGTTCTCGGCCATGAAGCCGGAGTACAGGTCGCGCAGGCCGACGTAGGCGGGGTCGTCCTCCCACGTCTCGCGCGGGGGCCGGGGCTGCGGGACCTCGGTCAACCACAGTTCGAGCCCCTGGTTGGCCGGGTCGGCGCCCAGGAGCCGGTGCAGCGCCGTGGTGCCGGTCCGGGGCAACCCGGTGACGACGACGGGCCGCTCGATCGCCACCTCAGCCCGCGCGGGGTCGGACGCGAGGGCCGACGTCGACAGGAGCCTCGCGGTCAACGCGCCCTTGAGCACGGAGCGCCAGTACTTGCTCCCGGCGGGGGTCAGTCCCGCGTCGATGTGCAGGGAGTCGAGCAGGACGCCCAGGGCCTCGCGGTGGCGGTCCTCCCCGTCGCCGAAGTCCTCGAGCCCCACGGTGCGCGAGGCGCTGGCGTGGAGATCGTCGACGGTCCCGACGTGGACCCGGTCTTCATCGCTCACGACAGTCCCCTTCTCACGACAATCCGCGCCGGGCGAAGGCGTCCTGGCGCGCGGCGATCCGCTCACGCCACTGCTCCCCGGTCACGCGCAGCTCCTCGTGGCACGGGACCTCGTCGGGCAGCTGATCGAACGGCACGACCTTCACCGTCGGACCGAGCTCCGGGCCGATGAGCCCGTCGGTCCGCTGCCACCGGAACTGCATGATGCCCTCGCGGCGGCCGAGCGTCCCGACCCAGTTGGCCAGGCCCGGATCGCGCTCGGACACCACCAGGTGGATGAGCCCGTCGGAGGTGACGTGCGCCTGGTCGGCGGTGAGGCTGGTCTGGTGGTGGACGTACTCGAGCGAGGCGTACCACATGCTGCCCAGCTGGAAGCCCTGGTAGGGCACCCCGGCGACGGGCACCGAGATCACGATCGCCTCGTCGGGGCCGAGCTCGAAGATCCCGGCGGACGAGAACTGGGTCGTGAGCCCGCCCGGGGTCTGCCGGGGCACGTTGAGCGTGTTGCGGGGCTGCTCGCCGAAGAACCACCCGGGGAACGCCAGCCACGTCCGCAGTCGCCCGACGAGCGCCTCGGCGAGCTTGGCGTAGAACTTCTCCTGCCCCGCGAGCGAGACGGGCTCCGGCGCGGTGCCCACCGTGTCGAGTCTGCGGATGATCGCCGACCCGGCCTCCTCCCGGCTCCAGTCGGAGAACACCTCGCGGACGGCGATCATCGACGAACCGGGGTGCAGCACCACGTAGCCGGGGTCGCCCTCGTCGTCGTCGTATCTCGCCGGTCCGAGCCGAAACGAGTACCGACCCCGCTCGTCGATCTCGAGGCGACGGTCGTCGAACGCCGCGTGCGACGCGGCGCGCTCGTCGGCCGAGTACGTCCCCGCCATGACCTGGAACGACAGGTCCGCCGTGGTGCCGCGGCGGCCCTCGATCTCGTACTCCGCGCCGTCGGCGAGATTGGCGTAGAAGTACAACGTGTCCGGGTTGTCCAGGCCCATCTTGGTGTACGGGCCCGTCGCCTCGAACAGCTGCGGGTGCGTGCGTCCGCGGTGCTGACCCGTCTCGATCGCGCCGCGGATCGTCCCGAGCAGGTACTCGAGCCCCTCGGCCACGTCCTCGTCGGTGCGCACGTGCGGCGCCGACCGGATGATCTCCTCCGCCTCCGCCAGCGCCTTCGCCAGCGGCCCCGTCACCCCGCTCACAGCCAGGTGTAGCTGTCGGCGGAGGTGATGAAGTTGGCCAACTCCTCCTGCTCGGGCGTCGGATCCACCACGTCCTCCTCGATGCTGAGGTAGGCGCCGCGGTAGAACAGCAGCGGGCGGATGTCCCGCTTGGTCGGGCCGAGGTTGTCGACCCGACCGAGCACGATCCAGTGGTCCCCGCCGTCGAGGACCTGGTCGATCTCACAGTCCAGCCACGCCATCACACCGTTGATCACCGGCGAGCCCAGCGGGCTGGGCGACCAGTCGATCTCAGCGAACTTGTCGTCCCCGCGGCGGCCGAACGTCGAGGAGACGTCCTCCTGCTCCTCGGAGAGGATGTTCACCGCGAACCGGCCCGCCTTCTCGATGCCCTTCCACGACCCCGACGTCTTCATCGGGCAGAACAGCACGAGCGGCGGTTCGAGCGACAACGCCGAGAACGACTGGCAGGCGAAGCCCACCGGCTTGTCGTCCTCGACCGCGGTGATGACGGTGATGCCCGTGCAGAACTGGCCCAGCGCGTCGCGCAGTTCGCGGCTGCTGAAGGACTGCCCCTCCGGGCGTTCGTCGGTGCTGCTCATGGGGGTCGGTCCTTCCTGGACTCAAGATCGTCGAGACGGGCGCGGCGGCAGCCGGGCCCCGCGGGGGTACGGGGCCCAGCCTAGGGAACTACTTGCGGCCGACGGAGAAGTCGTGACCCCACAGGCTCACGGCCGTGGACTCACGGGCGACCCACTTCTCGTCGTCCTCCACCAGCTGGCCCTCGCAGCCGTACTCGCAGTCGAAGCCGCCGGGCGTCTTCATGTAGAAGCTCAGCATCTTGTCGTTGACGTGCCGACCGAGCGAGGCCGACAGCCGGACCTTCTTGCGCATGGCCCGGTCGAGCGCCAGCCCGACATCGTCCGCCGTGCCGACCTCCACCATGAGGTGGATGATCCCGGTCGGGTTGGGGAAGGGCGTGAACGCGAGCGAGTGGTGGCGCGGGTTGCACCCGAGGAACCGCAGCCACGCCGGCTCGCCGTCGGCCGGGCGGCCGACGATCTCCGGCGGCAGGCTCATCGAGTCGCGCAGGGAGAAGCCCAGCACGTCCCGGTAGAACTCGAGCGCGGCGGCCTCGTCCGGCGTGGACAGCACGATGTGGCCCGCGCCCTGGTCGCCGGTCACGAACTCGTGGCCGTACGGCGTCGGGATGCGGCGGTGCTGCAGGGCGATGGTGTGGTAGATCTCCAGCGTGAACCCGGCCGGGTCCTGGCAGGTGATCAGCCCGCGCACCTTGCGGTCACGCTTGACCTCGGCCGGCGCGTCCTCCCACGGCACCCCGGCCGCGTCGAGGCGCCGCTTGACGTCCTCGAACTCGCCCTCGTTGGCGCATTCCCAGCCGACCGCGGAGAGCTTGTCCTCCTCGCCGGGGACGATGATCCACCGGTGGGGATGGTCGTCCATGCGGAAGTAGAGGGCGTCGGGGTCCTCACCCGAGCCCACCACGAAGCCCAGCACCTTGGTGCCGTACTCCCGCCAGGCGTCCATGTCCGTGGCGAAGACCCGGACGTACCCGAAATTGCTGATCGCCATATTTGCCAGTCCTTTCGATCCGCCGACGACGGATCAGACCATGGAGTCGGTGACCTTCTCGCCGAACTCGTTCTGTCCATACATGATGTACGCCTTCGTCGCCTCGTTGGCGGCGTGGACCCTACCCGCGTTCGCGTCGCGCCAGAACCGCTGGATCGGCGAGGTGGCCTCGAGCGCGCGGGCACCGGAGTTCTGGAACAGCAGCCCGATGGCGTCGATCGACCGCTGGGTGGCGCGGACCTGGTCGCGACGGGCGCGCGTGCGGATGTCCATGCCCGGGAAGTCGCCGGCCTTGATGAGGTCCTGCTCCTCGCGCACGTTGCGCATGAGCTGCAGCCACGCGGCGTCGATATCGCCCGCGGCCTCCGCCAGGCGGACCTTGGCGAACGGGTCGTCCTTGGCTTTGGTGCCGAACGCGGCGCGCACGCGCTCGCGCTGGTGCTCGCGGTGCACGTCGTAGCAGCCGAACGCCATGCCGACGATGGGCGACGAGATGGTCGTGGGGTGGATGGTGCCCCACGGCATCTTGTAGATGGGGTTGGTGTTGACCTCGAGCCCCGGCGCCTTGGTGGCGGCCATGAGTCCGAAGGACAGGACGCGGTGCTCGGGGATCACGGCGTCCTTGACGAGGATGTCGTTGGAGCCGGTGCCCTTGAGGCCCGCGACGTGCCACACGTCGATGATCTCGTACTGCGACTTCTCGACCAGGAAGGTGCAGAAGTCCACCATCTTGTCGTTCTCGTCGAGGACGGGGCCGCCCACGAAGACCCAGTCGGCGTGGTCGCAACCGGAGGACCAGGACCACTTGCCGTTGAGGACCAACCCGTCGGCGGTCTTCTTGGCCGCGCCCATCGGGGCGTACGACGACGAGATCCGCACGGTCGGGTCCTCGCCCCAGACGTCCTCCTGCGCCTGCTGCGGGAACAGCGCCAGGTGCCAGTTGTGGATGCCGAGGATGCTCGCGCACCACCCGGTGGACGGGCACGCGGTCGCGATCGTCATGGCGGCGGTGTAGAAGGTCTCCATGTCCGCCTCGTACCCGCCCCACTGGGCCGGCTGGCAGAGCTTGAAGAAGCCGGCCTCGTCGAGCTCCGCGATGTTCTGCGGGTGGACCTTGCGCAGGTCCTCGGTCTCCTGGGCGCGCTCGGCGAAACCGGGCAGCAGGGCCTTGATGCGGTCGATGACCTCGTGGGAGGCGTACTCGCTCATGTGTACCTCTCTGGCAGTGCGTGGGGGTGATGCGGTCTAGACTAGAACACGTTACAGTTTCGCACCAGGCAGCCCCTCTCGGGCGGAACACCCTGGCACCCCGTGCCAGCACGAACGCTCCCTGGTTGTGGCCCGCCACCTCATTCTATAACCTGTTCTCATACGGCTCGCGCCCCTCAGGAGGATCATCATGACCGCACCCGGTTCGGCCCCCGGAGCCGTCCGCGAAATCGACACCGGCGAGGTCCGGGATCGGTACGCGCGCGGATGGCACTGCATCGGAACCGTCAAGGAGTTCACCGACGGTAAGCCCCACTCCATCCAGGCCTTCGGCACCAAGCTCGTGGTGTGGGCGAACGACGAGGGCGAGATCAACGTCCTCGACGCCTACTGCCGCCACCTGGGCGGGGACCTGTCCGACGGCACCATCAAGGACGGCAACATCGCCTGCCCGTTCCACGACTGGCGCTGGGGCGGCGACGGCAAGTGCAAGGGCATCCCGTACGCCAAGCGCGTGCCCCTGCGCGCCAAGACCCGCTCCTGGATCACCAACGTCCAGTCCGGCCAGGTCTTCGTGTGGCACGACCACGAGGGCAACCCGCCGCAGCCCGAGGACGCCATCCCCGCGATCCCCGAGTACGAGACCGGCGAGTGGACCGACTGGCAGTGGAACCGCCTCGTGATCGAGGGCTCCAACTGTATGGAGATCGTCGACAACGTGGTCGACATGGCGCACTTCTACTACATCCACTACGCCTTCCCGACGTACTTCAAGAACGTCTTCGAGGGCCAGAAGGCGACCCAGTACCTCAACACCAAGGGCCGCCCCGACCACGACCCGTCCGGCGGCAAGTACGGCGACACGCTGCTCGAGTCCGAGGCCTCCTACTTCGGCCCGGCGTACATGATCAACCCGCTCAAGCAGATGTACGGCGGCTTCGAGACCGAGGCCATCCTCATCAACTGCCACTACCCGATCGACCAGAACTCGTTCGTGCTCATGTACGGGCTCTCGGTCAAAAAGCCGCAGGGCTTCGACGACGCCACCTCCGAGAAGATGGCCGCCAAGATCGCGACCTTCTTCGGCGAGGGCTTCCTCCAGGACGTCCGCATCTGGCAGCGCAAGTCCCAGATCGCCAACCCGCTCCTCTGCGAGGAGGACGGCCCCGTCTACCAGCTCCGCCGCTGGTACGAGCAGTTCTACGTGGACCGCGACAAGGTGACGCCGGAGATGACCGAGCGCTTCGAGTTCGAGGTCGACACCACCGCGGCCAACCAGTACTGGGAGAAGGAGGTCGCCGAGAACATGCGCAAGCAGGAGGCCGGTGAGGCCGAGATCTCCGACGAGCAGACCCAGTACACCGGCATGGCAGAGGTCGCCGGCGAGGCCAACGCCACCCGGTCGCAGAACTGATGTTCAAGAAGAACGACTCGCGGGGCGCGCCCACCTGGGACGACACCGACCCGGCACGCGCCGCGCGGCTCCACTCGTACACCGACCTCGACCGCGAGACCTACACACGGGCGGGCTTCCAACCCGTCGAGTGCCGTAGCTGCGGGACGTGCGTCTCGGTTCGCAAGAACAGTGAGAAGCACACGTCCATCCAGTGGACCGAGGGCAGCGACCGCAAGTGCCCCGTGCTCACCGACTGGCGCGCGGGTGGCGAGCGGCCGGAGGGTGAGGACACCTGCCCCCGGATGCTGGCGAGCATCCGCTACGCCTACGCGGAGGGTCTGCTGACCATCTCCGAGGGCGTGGACCCGGCCGACGACGAACACATGGTCAACCCGCTGTTCGTACCCGAGTAACACCCCGACGGCAGGCGACTTCCACTGAGCGAGAAAGACTCGGTGGGGGTCGCCGCCGTCTGCCATAGTGCCCTGCGACCACCCGTCCCCGCGTATCAAAGCGATAGGCTCCGCATCCATGACCGACACCCCACAGCTCAGCTCCTTCGTCCGCGAACTCACGATCGCGGACGTGATCGAGGAGACCGCCGACGCCAAGTCGATCGTCTTCGACATCCCCGCCGGCTGCGAGGAGGACTTCAGGTACACCCCGGGGCAGTTCCTCACCCTGCGCATCCCGAGCGAGCAGACCGGCTCCGTCGCGCGCTGCTACTCCCTGTCGAGCTCCCCCACCGAGGACACCCGGCTCAAGGTGACCGTCAAGCGCACGATCGACGGCTACGGCTCCAACTGGCTGTGTGACAACGCCGAGGCCGGCATGAGCATGCACGTGCTCGCGCCGTCCGGGATCTTCACCCCCAAGAACCTCGACCAGGACTTCATCCTCCTGGCCGCCGGGTCGGGCGTCACCCCGGTCATGTCGATCCTCAAGTCCGCGCTCGCGCAGGGCACCGGCCACATCGTCATGGTGTACGCGAACCGCGACGAGAAGTCGGTCATCTTCAAGGACGAGCTACAGGACCTGCAGCGCAACAACCCCGACCGCCTCACGGTCGTCCACTGGCTCGAGTCCGTCTCCGGCATCCCCACCGCCGAGATGATCGGCAACCTCCTCCAGCCGGTCGCCGCCAAGCGCCACTCCTACATCTGTGGCCCCGCGCCGTTCATGGAGACCGTCAAGAACGGCCTGCTCCGCTCCGGCGCCGACATGCACCTCATCCACACCGAGGTGTTCTCCTCCATCGAGGGCGACCCGTTCGCGGAGATCGTCATCGACGACTCCCCCGGCGAGGACGGGGCCGGCCCGGCCACCGCGATCGTCGAACTCGACGACGAGGTCCACGAGGTCTCCTGGCCGCGCCAGACCCCTCTCCTCGACGTCCTGCTCTCCAAGGGCATCAAGGCGCCGTTCTCCTGCCGCAAGGGCGAGTGCTCCGCGTGCGCCTGCATCCTCAAGTCCGGCGAGGTCGAGATGATCCACAACGGGATCCTCGACCCGGAGGAGGTCGAGGAGGGTTACGTCCTGAGTTGCCAGCTCCTGCCCAAGACCGACCGCGTCGAGGTCTCCTACTCCGAGTGAGTCCACGGTGACAGACTGGGGAGCGTGAACTCCCCGGTCGTCGCCTTCACCTCGAAGTACGGCTCCACGCGCCGCTACGCCGTCGCCCTCGCGGAGCAGCTCAGCCCGCCCGCCGTCAAACTGTCGACGCTGAGAACCGCCCACGACGCCGACCCGTTGATCGTGCTCGCACCTCTCTACGCGACACGGATCCTCGGGCGGCGCCGGATCATCCGGGCTATCCGCTCCGCTCCCGGGCGCGCAGCCCTCGTCGTCGTCGGACTCTCCCCCGCTGACGACCCCGGGCGCGGTGACCTGGCCGCCAGGCTCGTCGCCGCGACCCGCCGCGCCGTCACCACGTTCCAGCTCCGCGGGGACCTCGACCCGGCGCGGCTCACCTGGCCCGACCGCGTCCTCATGGCCGCCCTGCGCCGCGAACTCCGCAGGACGCCCGAGGCTCCCGCCGCGCAGCTGCTACTGCACTCCCGCCGCCTCCAACTGGTCGACGAGTCGACCCTCGAGCCGGTCGTAACCTGGGCACTCGGCGGGACGAGGGTCGACCCGTGACAGCCAGAGGCCCCGGCCCCATGCCCTGCCGGTCGAGCGTGGTGGAGAAGGCCTGAGACGACCGCAGCCGCGCACCTCTCGGATCAGGTGCGCGGCTGCGGCGGGCGGGGTGAGGATCAGGCGTTCGCCAGTTCCTTCTGGATCTCCAGCGCGATGTCGATGAGCTGGTCCTCCTGGCCACCCACGAGGAGACGCTCACCGGCACGGATGAGGATCTCGGACGCGGGCACGTTGTAGCGCTGCGCGTGGCCCTCGGCGTGCTTGAGGAACGACGAGTAGCAGCCCGCGTAGCCGAGCATCATGGCCTGGCGGTCGACGATGCACTCGTTGGGCATGAGCGGGCGGACGACGTCTTCGGCCGCGTCGGCGATCTTGAAGAAGTCGATGCCGGTGCGGATGTCGAGCTTGTCGCAGCAGCCGACCAGCGCCTCGACGGGCGTGTTGCCCGCGCCCGCGCCGAAGCGGCGGGTCGAGCCGTCGATCTGCTGGGCACCCGCGCGGATCGCCATGATCGAGTTGCCCACGCCGATGTCGAGGTTCTCGTGGCCGTGGAAGCCCACCTGGGCGTCGTCGCCGAGCTCCGCGACGAGCGCGGAGACACGGTCGGAGACCTGGTCCATGACCAGCGCGCCGGCCGAGTCGACGATGTAGACGCACTGGCAGCCGGCGTCGGCCATGATGCGCGCCTGCTTGGCGAGCACCTCCGGCGGCTGGGTGTGGCTCATCATGAGGAAGCCCACGGTCTCGAGGCCCAGCTCGCGGGCGTAGCCGAAGTGCTGGATGGAGACGTCCGCCTCGGTGCAGTGGGTGGCGACGCGGCAGATCGAGCCGCCGTTGTCGCGCGCCTTGAGGATGTCGTCCTTGATGCCCAGGCCGGGGAGGGTGAGGAACGCGATCTTGGCCTGCGTGGCGGTCTCCGCCGCGGCCTTGATGAGCTCCTGGTCGTAGGACTTGGCGAACCCGTAGTTGAACGACGCGCCGCCGAGGCCGTCGCCGTGGGTGACCTCGATGACCGGCACGCCCGCGCCGTCGAGGGCGGCGACGACGTTGCGGACGTCCTCCACCGAGAACTGGTGGCGCTTGTGGTGGGAGCCGTCGCGGAGCGAGGAGTCGGTGATGCGGATGTCGAGCTCGTCGCTGTAGGCACGGGCCTGTGCGTTGAGCGGGTTGGTCTTGTCCATGTCTGTCACACTCCGAGCTTGCTCTTGGCGATCTCTTCGCCCACCTTCGCGGCGGCGGCGGTCATGATGTCGAGGTTGCCGGCGTAGGGCGGCAGGAAGTCTCCCGCGCCCTCCACCTCGGCGAAGATCGCCACGCGGGCCATGCCGCCGGTGATCTCGGTGGGCGGGTCGAACTGCGGCTCCTGGAGCAGCCGGTAGCCCGGCACGTACTCCTGGATCTCCTTCTCGCGCTTGCGGATGGCGGTGGTGATGAGGTCGTGGTCCGCGTCCTCGGGGATCGAGCAGAAGATCGTGTCGCGCATGATCATGGGCGGCTCGGCCGGGTTGAGGATGATGATGGCCTTGCCCTGCTTGGCGCCGCCGACCTTCTCGATGGCCATCTTGGTGGTCTGCGTGAACTCGTCGATGTTCGCGCGGGTGCCGGGGCCGGCGGACTCGCTGGAGACCGAGGCGACGATCTCCGCGTAGTCGACGGGGACGACCGACGAGACGGCGTGGACCATCGGGATGGTGGCCTGGCCACCGCAGGTGACCATGTTGGTGTTGGGGGCGTCGAGGTGCTCGCGGAGGTTGGCGGGCGGGATCACCATGGGGCCGACGGCGGCGGGCGTCAGGTCGATGGCGACGATGCCGGCGGCCTCGTACTTGGGCGCGTACTCCTTGTGGACGTAGGCGCTGGTGGCCTCGAAGAGGAGGTCGGGCTTCTCGCCGCCGGCCTCGATGGAGGCGAGCAGTTCGTCGGCGCCGCCGGCCATGCAGGTGAGGCCGTGTTCGGCGGCGCGCTTCATACCCTCGGACTCGGCGTCGATGCCGATCATCCACTTGGGCTCGATGTACTCACTGCGCTCGAGCTTGTACATGAGGTCGGTGCCGATGTTGCCGGACCCCACGATCGCTGCTGTGAGCTTGGTCTTCTCTGTCATGAGAGCAGTGTCGCGCGCGGGGAACGCATGCCACAAACAGCTGTGCCACTCAACGGCACAATGAGATGGGCTGGCGGAGTTCGCTAGGCGGGTCGCCCGCGGGACCGCTCCGTCCCGGGCGGGTTGGTGATGTACCCGTCCGCGGAGATCAGCCGATCGGCGTAGTCCTCCCACTCCCGTTCCCGGATACCGTCGCGGGCGCGGGCCAACGGCCCCCGTGGTCTGGTGCGGTGCCGGTGGCCGGTCTCTGTGAGGATGATCAGCTCGCCGAGCGGGCCGGGCCGGTAGGCGTTCGACCCGAAGGTCTTCTCGCGGTGATGCTTACGGCAGAGGCAGACGAGGTTCCACTCGAGGGTGGGGCCACCGAGTTCCGGATCTCGCTTGTTGAACGCAATCACATGATCAACGTCGCAGTCCTTCGCCGGCACCGAACATCCCGGGTGGCGGCAGGTGCCGTCGCGGAGCCGGATCCGTTCCGCCATGGCCGGGGTGATCAGGTATCGCAGGGCGTGGTCCGGCGAGTCCACGGCGCCGGGCGCTGGGTCGATCAGCTCGAACCGCACGCTCGCGTCATCGCCCTCCAGGAGCTGCTGGCAGAGCCAGTTGTAGCTGCTGTACGCACCGTGGACGAACTCGACCCGGTTGGGGAGCCCCTCCGCGGCCGCGGCGATCACGCTGATCCGAATCGCCTGTCCGGCGTTCGCGGCGTTACCGAGCGACGGCCGCGGCAGGTCCGCGCCCGCTCGGACATCGCCGAGTTCGATCGCGTCTTCGCCCCCTGCTTCACCACTGACCGCGTCACTGCCGGCTTCACCGCTGACCGCGTCACCGCTGCCCGCGCAGCTCGAATCGCCGCTGTTCGAGTACACCGCCAGCGAAGCGAGGGCATCCGCACGAAGCTGATCCAGCGTCCCGGGAACGCCGTCCTCCGACGCGGCGCGGGCCTCGGCCTCGATGCGCCCACGCAACAACTCCGCCTCCGCCAGGGGCAGCTTGGCCAAGAGGTCGGTCATACCGTTGCGGCCGGTCCGGAACCGCACCTTGCGGGAAGCGAGGGCCTCGGCCTCCGCCTCCTCCGCCCCGGCGGGGTCGAACCGGCCGACGAGCTCGTCGATCCGCGAGTCCACCGCGTCGCGACTCGGCCGGTCCCCGCCCTCGAGGTCTCCGGTGAGACCGGCCATCAACTCGTCCTCCACGTCGGAGACGATCGAGTCGGGCACACCGGCCAACCTGCAGGCGATATCGATGGCCATCTGCTCGGGCACCAGCCCCCGGTCGACCGAGGACCTCAGCCGAGACAGCCGGGAGTGGATCTGCACTCCGGCCGTGACCAGCCGCGCGGCGTGCCAACACGTGAGCTGGCACGCCGCCGCGAGATGGTCACG
>NZ_JAALDU010000062.1 GCF_014145015.1 Dietzia sp. E1
AGCATCCCCGCTACGCACTCCGGATCCGGAAGAGCCCCCAAACTAGACTATACGTCGGTACCGCTTACTGTATGTTCGTACAGTACAAGGTGTCCCGGCTCAGTCGGCCTTGTCGACCTGACTATCGCGCCGTCGGCAGCCAGTTGTTCAGGCCACCCGCATCGGCCTCCCGGCCCCTTGGACGCCAGGTGGAGGTTGGGTCACGGGTCGGACGTACGGGTGTCGGCGATATCTCCGTCGCCACAAGCCGAGGTATCGCACCCAGCACAACTTCATCGACAGGAAGGTCTGGACATGGACACATTTCGCGACAAGGCCGGCGAGCCGATAGGTACCGATATCGACAACTGGGTGGCCTCGTTCACGCGCATGGAATCCGGTTCCTCCGAGCTTCCTCCCCACCACCCCAACTGCCTTGGCTGTGGACCAGAGAACCCGAATGGTCACTTCCTCTCGGTACGGCGTGACGGAGACGGCGTCGTCGCACACCACCAGTTCGACCAGCGCCACGTCGGGGCACCGGGCATTGCACACGGCGGCGCGGTAGCGACCGTGATTGACGACCTCTTCGGCTTCTTGCTGTATTCGGTCGGCGAGCTCGCCGTGACGCGCCGTCTCGAGCTCGAGTATCTTGCGCCAGCACTACTCGACACCCCGTACATCCTGCGCGCTGCAGTTCGGTCTCGCGATGGCCGGAAATTGGACCTCAAGTCCACGATGGAGGATGCAGAGGGCCGCACTGTTATTACTGCCACTGCCCTGTTCATCGTGGTCGAGGTTGAACACTTTTTGCAGTCACAGAGAAACTCGAGGGCTTAGGCCAAACTCACCGCCGCGAGCACCAGGCCCGAATACGTCGAGGGTGTCGGCGGAGCCTGAAGCTATTGAACGCCACGCCCAAAGAAAGGGCGAAGCTGAAGGCACCGTGCATTGCCAGTTGCCCTGTACGAGTCAACCAAGTGGCAGCGCTACCTACGACGGAACCCCGTCGGCGGGTGGCCGGTCCAGTGCTTGAAAGCGTGTGAAAAGCTGGCGAGGTCGCTATATCCGAGGTCCGTGGCGATCTCGCTCGCGGACACAGATCCGTCCAGTAAACGAAGAATCGCGTACTCACGAATGACCGACTGGCGCAGTCCGCGATAGGTCATCCCTTCCTCAGAGAGGCGCCGCTTAAGTGTGCTCGTAGAGATGGAGAGTTCGTCTGCAATCCACTGACTTCCACAATCTGCGGGACGCTTCTCTATCAGACGTCTCACCTTGTCCGAATACGAGGCGATTTTACTCCGCTCGTCGAGCCTTCGCTGCAAGTCACTGATAGCGAGTCGATACGCCACGGGGTCAGAGAACCGGCAGACGTGATTGACCGCGTCAACGGGAAAATGCAGAATGGACAGTGAAGCGTCAAATACCAGGCGACCAGCTAACCGATCCTGATCCACGGGCAGACCTTCCGGAGCGGGCCAACCCAGTGAGAGTGTGATGTCTGGTGCATCGCCAACGAGTATATTCAGCAGCCTCAGCAGGACCGCACCACAGTAGGTGACCACTAGGGAGTCTAGTGTCGCGTTTCTGAAGTTGGTTTAGGGTTCGCTT
>NZ_JAALDU010000063.1 GCF_014145015.1 Dietzia sp. E1
GGTCGCCGCGCGACGAGCGGCACAGCCGATGCGGGCGTGGCCGGTGCGGACGTGGCGGGCGCCGTGTCGCGGCTGTCCGTGCCCGTGTCCGGCGTGGAGGTGGAGGGTTCGACGACGAGGGCCGCCTCCTCCACCGGCTCCGCCGGTTCGGTGCCAGTGGCGGCGGGGGCCGGTGTGGCCGGCGCCGCGGCGGCAGGGGTGAACTTCTCGTAGTAGAAGTGCGTGACCTGCAGACCCTCGTCGTCCAGGAACCCGCGCACGGCCTCGACCATCGGCGGCGGACCGCACAGGTAGATGTCGGCTGCGCCGTCGTGGAGGTGCTCCGGGCGGATCAGGCTCGTGACGTACCCGCTGTTGGGGTGGACGGTCTCGGGGTCGGCGACCACGAGGTCCCAGGTCATCCCGGGGATGCGGGTGGTGAACTCGTCGAGCAGGTCGGTGTACACGACGTCGGTGTCGAACGAGGTGCCGTAGATGAGGTGGACCGCCCGGTCGGTCGTGCCGGCCGCGGCGAGAGTCTCGAGGATCGACAGGACCGGCGCGAGGCCGGTGCCGCCCGCGAGCAGCAGGAGGGGGCGCGCGGACTCGCGGAGGAAGAAGCTGCCCATCGGCCCGGTGAGCTCCAGCCGGTCGCCCACCGCGCAGCGCTGGGCGAGGTACTCCGACATGGCGCCGCCGGCCGCGTACTTGATGAGGAACGACAGGTGGGTCGAGTCGGCACCGGTGGAGAACGAGTACGAGCGCGTCTGATCGGTCCCGGGTACGGCGATGTTGACGTACTGGCCGGGCAGGAAGGCCAGGGCGTCTCGATCGTCCAGTTCGACCGTGAGCGCGAACGCGCCCTCGGCGAGCCGCTCGACCGCCGTCACCGTCGCGGGGTGCGCGGCGGCGGCGGTCTTGGCGACGTCCGAGGTGGTGGGGATCTGCACAACCAGGTCGGAGCGGGGGACCATCTGGCACGGCAGGCAGTAGCCGGTCGCGGCCTCGTCCTCGGTGAGTGCGTCGTCGATGTAGTCGCCGCCGTCGTACTCGCCGGACTCGCACAGGGACTTGCACGTCCCGCACGCGCCGTCACGGCAGTCGAGGGGGATGTTGATCCGGGCCTTGTACGAGGCGTCGGCGACGGTCTCCGACGGGCCACAGTTGATGAACCGCGTCACCCCGTCCTCGAAGCTCAGGGCTACCTGGTAGCTCATGGGTCTTACTCCTGGTCGCTGGCTGGTCGGCCGCGCGCGGCGACCGGGTGGGTGTCGGCGCCCGTGGGGCGGGCGCCGGCGCGGGGTGTGGGTGTCACACCATGTAGACGTCCACGATGTGGTGGATGTAGTCGTTCTTCAGGACCACCTTCTTGTAGGTGATCAGCGGGGACTCACCGGTGACGTCGAGGGTGTAGAACGACGTGCCGAAGTACTGGTCCGTGGTCTTGTAGCGGAAGTACGACGAGATCCAGTTGAAGCGGACGTCGACCTCACCGGGCCGGCGGTCGAGCACCTCGATGTTGCTGATGAGGTGGTTCGTGCGCGGCTCGGGCAGGGAGGTGGCCGACGACCGGTCGGTCCGGATGCGGAACACCCGGTCCTCGATCCCGGCTCGGTTGGGGTAGAAGATCAGCGAGATCTCGGAATACGGGTCGGTGGTGAGCTCGCCGTCGTCGTCCCAGGCGGGCATCCAGTACATGGCGTCCTCGCGGTAGCACTCGATCCACTGCTCGAACTGGCGGTCGTCGAGCAGGCGTGCCTCGCGGAACAGGAAGGCGGAGATCTCATCGATGGAGATCGACGCCACGGCGGGTGCGGACATGATCATGCCTTTCGTGGGGCGTAGGAGTCGTTCGGGCGTGGGTGCGGTCGGCTCAGGCGTCGGCGGAGACCGTCGCGTGCTGCGGTGCCCGACCGGGAGCGCCCGCCCCCAGCTCCTCGGCCTCGCGCGCGGCCTTCTCGGCCTCGAGCGCCCGCTGCATGGTCTCGACCCAGTAGGCGTGCTGGATCGGGTACAGGCCCTCGTCCTCGGTCTTGGCGCCGGAGGACAGCACGTTCTCCATACCCAGCCCGCGGGCGGTCTCGTCCGGGCCGGTGATCTGGTGGGTGCTGCCGCGGGTCATGTCGTTCCACGGGGCGGCGTCGGCGAGGTAGGTCTTCTGGCAGGAGCGGAACTCCTCCAGATCATCCGGGGTGGCCATGCCGGTGGCGTTGAAGAAGTCCTCGTACTGCCGGATGCGGGCGGCCCGGGCCTCGGCGCTCTCGCCCTTGGGCGCGATGCAGTAGATCGTCACCTCGGTCTTGTCGACCGAGATGGGCTTGAAGTGCCGGATCTGGCTGGAGAACTGATCCATCAGGTAGACGTTCGGGTACAGGCACAGGTTGCGGGAAGCGCCCACCATGAACTCGGCCTTCTTCTCGCCGATCTGGTCGGCGAGCTCCTGCCGGCGGTCCCACAGCGGACGGTCCTCGGGGTTGCCCCACCACATCCACAGCAGGACGTGACCGTGCTCGAAGGACCAGTAGCCGCCGCCCTGCTTGCCCCAGGTGCCGGCGTCCATGGCCTTGGTCTCGTTCTTGGACTCACCGGAACCGCGACGGGCGGTGGTCGCCGCGTAGTTCCAGTGGGTGGCCGAGACGTGGTAGCCGTCAACCCCGTTCTCGGCCTGCAGCTTCCAGTTGCCGTCATAGGTGTATGTCGACGATCCGCGCAGCACCTCCAGACCCTCGGGCGACTGGTTGACCAGCATGTCGATGATGACCGTGCTGTCGCCGAGGTGCTCCTCGAGCGGCAGCACGTCGGGGTTGAGGCTGCCGAACAGGAAGCCGCGGTAGCTCTCGAAGCGGGCCACCCGCCGCAGGTCGTGCGAGCCGTCGGTGTTGAACTGCTCGGGGTAACCGGCGTCGCGGGGGTCCTTGACCTTGAGGAGCTCACCGGAGTTGGAGAACGTCCACCCGTGGAACGGGCACGTTAGCGTGGTGCGGTTGTCCGTCTTGCGGCGGCACAGCATCGCGCCGCGGTGCGAGCAGGCGTTGATGAGGCAGTTGAGCTGCCCGTCCTTGCCGCGCGTGATCACGACCGGCTGGCGGCCGATGTCGGTGGTGAAGTAGTCGCCCACCTCGGGGATCTGGCTCTCGTGGGCGAGGTAGACCCAGTTGCCCTCGAAGATGTGCTTCATCTCGAGTTCGAAGATCTCCTCATCGGTGAAGATGCGGCGGTTGGCGCGGATGATGCCGTCCTCGGGCCGGTCCTCGAGAGCGGTCTCGAGGGTGGCCTGGACGTGGTCGAGTCGATCTGACATCGAGGGCTCCTAGCGTGGGTCGGTTCCGGCCGCCGTGCGGCCGCCTTCCGGTGTGACTCCACGGTGCCAGCATGTGCGTTCGATCACACTAGGACACCTCCTAGTCACACCTAGGTGTTCGGCGTTCGTAATGCGAACGCGGACCAGAGCCCAGGCCGCCGACCTGCGTGTTCGTGATGGGTCCGTTCGGAGAGCGCACGATTCGTCCTCTATAGGTGTTGAGGTCGGTGATTGACGACACATCACTTTCAGCGCACAGTGGGGACATCGACCGGGCCAGCCGGTCCGATCCACACCTCATCCGACACCACTTGAGGAGCGACATGACCAGCACCGCAGTCCCGAGCGCCGCCGGCTCCGGAAGCGCCGCCACCGACAAGTTCAAGGGCAACCGCTTCACCTCCGACACCTCCAAGGAGCGTGCGGCCGCCATCTACAAGGACGTCCTGACCAAGCTCTCCGAGGTCATCTACGAGCACGAGGTCACCTACGACGAGTACCGCGTCCTCAAGCAGTGGCTCATCGAGGTCGGCGAAGGCGGCGAGTGGCCGCTGTGGCTGGACGTCTTCCTCGAGCACTTCATCGAGGACTCCAACAGCCGGATCTTCAGCGGCACCAAGGGCTCCATCGAGGGGCCGTACTACGTGCCGAACGCCCCGAACCTGGGCTCCAAGGGCGTCATGCCGATGCGCGAGGACGAGAAGGGGACCAAGTTCATCTTCCGCGGCCAGGTTCGCGACCTGGACGGCAAGGGCATCGAGGGTGCCACGGTCGAGCTGTGGCACGCCGATTCCGACGGCTACTACTCGCAGTTTGACGACGGCCTCGGCATCCCGGAGTGGAACCTGCGCGCCACCTTCTCCACCGACGCCGAGGGGAACTTCCACATCACCACGGTCCAGCCGGCGCCGTACCAGATCCCGCACGACGGCCCGACCGGTGAGTTCATCGCCAGCTACGGTGGCCACCCGTGGCGTCCCGCGCACCTGCACCTCAAGGTGACCGCGCCGGGCAAGCGCCTCATCACCACCCAGCTGTACTTCGAGGGTGGCCAGTGGGTCGACGACGATGTCGCCGGTGCGGTCAAGCCCGAGCTCGTCCTGCATCCGAAGCCCAACGCTGACGGCATCGACGAGGTCGAGTACGACTTCGTGCTGGATCCCGTCTCCGAGAAGCGCTACGTGGCCTGACCGGCCCCGACCCGCGCAGTACCTCTCCGTCAGCCCCGGTCGCCACGAGCGACCGGGGCCTCGGCGGTTCACCGGCCGACCCAGCAAAGGACCCCCATGTCTGACCTGACCATCCGTTCCGTGGAGACGCGGATCCTCGACGTGCCGCTCATCCGGCCACACAAGTTCGCGACGACCACCGCCACCGCGCAGGCCATCCTGCTCGTCTCCGTGACCACCGAGTCCGGGGTCGTGGGGTACGGCGAGGGCGTGACGCCGGGCGGACCCTGGTGGGGCGGCGAGTCGGCCGAGACCATGCAGGTGCTGGTCGAGAAGTACCTCGCCCCGGTCGCCGTGGGCCGGCGGGTGGACGAGATCCCCGCCGTGCTCGAGGCGATGGAGGGCGTCGTCGCCCGCGGCCGCTTCGCCAAGGCCGCCCTCGAGATCGCGATGTTCGACGCGTGGGCGCGCTCGCTCGACGTTCCGGTGCGCTCGCTCCTCGGCGGCGCGGTGCGCGACTCGATCGAGTGCACCTGGGCGCTCGGCGCCATGCCGCTCGAGGAGATGGTCGAGGAGATCGACGAGCTCATGGCGGCGGACCGGCACCGCACCTTCAAGCTGAAGATGGGTGCGCTGGAGCCGGCGGAGGACGTGGCCCGGATCGCCGCGCTCGCGGAGCGGCTGAACGGTCGCGCCGGCCTGCGGGTCGACATCAACGCCCGCTGGGACCGCTTCACCGCCAACGTCCACCTGCCCGCACTCGTGGACGCCGGGATCGAGCTCATCGAGCAGCCGACGCCCACCGAGCAGGTCGAGGTGCTCGCCGAGCTCAACCGGTCCCTGCCGGTGCAATTCATGGCCGACGAGTCGGTCCAGTCGCCGCACGACGCGCTCGAGGTCGCCCGCCGGGACGCCGCCGGGGTCATCGCGGTCAAGACCACGAAGCTCGGCGGCTTGACCCGGGGCAAGGAGACGGTCGCCATCGCCCGCGCGGCCGGGATCGCCTGCCACGCCGCCACCTCCCTGGAGGGGCCGATCGGCACGGTCGCCTCACTGCACCTGGCCTGCGCCGAGCCCGGCTTCAACTACGGCTCGGAGCTCTTCGGTCCGCTGCTGCTGGCCGAGACCTACGTGACCACGCCGATCCGCTACGAGGAGGGCCGCGTGCACCTCCCGGAGGGACCGGGACTCGGCGTGGAACTCGACCACGACGCGGTCGAGCGGTTCACCCGCCGCTGATCACCGCGCGACCCGCACCACAGACACTCGCGCGACCCACCAGAGATTAGAAGGAGAGGCCGACAATGGCACTGTTCCACGTCCGGATGGACGTCAAGATCCCGCACGACCTGGACCCGGAGGTGCGCGCCGAGACGGTGGCGCGCGAGAAGGCGTACAGCCAGGAGCTGCAGCGTTCGGGGAAGTGGAAGGAGCTCTGGCGCATCGTCGGCCAGTACTCGAACATCAGCATCTTCGACGTCGAGTCGGCCGATGAGCTCCACGAGCTGCTCCAGGGACTCCCGCTGTTCCCCTACATGGACATGGAGGTCATGGCGCTGACCCGGCACCCGTCGCGGATCGACGGCTGACAGTGACATGACGGACGCCCCCGGGGCGGAGCGCGGAACACGCGGTCCACCACGGGGGCGTCGTCGTTTCTCGGGTCAGACCCGCTCGAACACGGCGGCGAGGCCCTGGCCGCCGCCGATGCACATGGTCTCCAGGCCCCACTGCGCGTCGCGGCGGACCATCTCGCGCGAGAGGGTGGCGAGCATCCGGGCGCCGGTCGCGCCGACGGGATGGCCGAGAGAGATGCCGGAACCGTGCGGGTTGAGGTGCTCGGAGGCGGGGTCGATGTCCCACTCACGCATGACGGCCAGAGCCTGGGCGGCGAACGCCTCGTTGAGTTCGATGACGTCCATGTCGGCCAGCGTGAGGCCCAAACGGTCGAGCGCCTTGGCGGTCGCGGGGACCGGGCCGATGCCCATGGTCTCCGGGGCGACGCCCGCGACGGCCCAGGAGGCCAGACGCACGATCGGGGTCAGGCCGAGAGCGGCCGCCCTGTCGGCGGTGGTCACCACGCACATCGCGGCGCCGTCGTTCTGACCGGAGGCGTTGCCGGCGGTGACGGTGGCCTCGGAGTCCGCACGTCCCATGATCGGGCGCAGCTTCGCGAGGGCCTCCACGCTGGAATCCGCACGCGGGTGCTCGTCGGTGTCCACGACCAGGTCGTCGCCCTTGCGCTGCGGGACGGTGACCGGGATGATCTCCTCGCCGAACACACCGGACTGCTGAGCGGCGACCGCCCGCTGGTGCGACTGGACGGCCAGACGGTCCTGCTCCTCGCGGCCGATCCCGTACTCCCGCCGGAGGTTCTCGGCGGTCTCGATCATCCCGCCGTCGATGACGTGGGACAGCCCGCCGACGGTCGTGCGGGCCCGGCCCAGGCGATCGACCAGAGAGATCCCATCGCCCTTGATCCCCCACCTGGGGGACGGGCTGGCATAGAACTCCACCTGGCTCATGGACTCCACGCCACCGGCCACCAGGAGATCCATGCCGCCTGAGGCCACCTGGAGCGCGCCCGTGATGATCGCCTGGAGGCCGGAACCGCAGCGACGGTCGAGCTGCATGCCCGGCACGTCGATCCCGAGCGGGGAGTCGAGCGCGGCGATGCGTCCGATCGCCGGTCCATCGCCGCTCGGTGAGCCCTGGCCCAGAATGACGTCGTCGACGTCGGCGCCGGTCAGACCGGTGCGCTCGACCAGAGCGGTGAGCAGGCCGGTCGCAAGGGTGTTCGCGTCGAGGTCGCGGAACACCCCTCCGAAGCGTCCGACGGGGGTGCGTAGGGGTTGGCAGATGACGACATCACGCATGGGTGCTCCTCGGGTCGGGGTCAGCGGTTGACGATGGCGAGATCGGCCGACAGCGCGCGCGCCGTGGCCAGCAGTTCGGGGATGAGCTCGTCGTGGAGTTGCTCGGGGGAGTATCTGGCGGCATGGGTGGAGACGTTGAGCGCGGCCCGGACCGCGCCGTTGCGGTCGTGGACCGGAGCCGCGACCGAGCGGAGGCCGGGTTCGAGCTCCTGGTCGACCACGCACCAGCCCTGTTCGGCCACCCGCGACAGTTCGGCGCGCAGTGCACCCTCCTCGGCGAGCCCGTGAGGGGTCAGCGCCCGCAGATCCGTCGCGTCGAGGTAGGCGTCGAGATCCTCGGCGGGAAGGGCCGCGAGCAGGACCCGCCCCATCGAGGTCGCGTATGCGGGGAACCGGGTCCCGATGGTGATGCCGATGGTCATGATCCGGCGGACCTGGACGCGGCCGACGTAGACGATGTCGGCGCCGTCGAGCACCGCGACCGACGACGACTCGCCCAGTCGGGAGCTGAGCTTCTCCAGGTGCGGCTGCGCGAGGTCGGTCAGGGGGAGAGCGGACAGGTAGCTGTAGCCGAGGTCGAGAACCCGGGGGGTCAACCAGAAGACGGAATCGGCGGTGTCGACGTAACCGAGCTCGACGAGCGTGTGCAGGAAACGGCGGGCGGTCGCACGGGTCAGACCGGTGTTGCGCGCGACGTCACTGAGGCTCTGTCGGGGCCGGTGGGCGTCGAACGCGCGGATCACCGATAGTCCGCGGGCGAGGGATTGGACGAAGTCGGGGGACGCCGAGCGGTCGGACTCGACCGTGGAACCCGCGGAGGTGCCCACGACATCGCCGCGTGTCACTCCGACTCCTTCTGCCCGGCGGCGGTCAGATGGGCCCGCAGCTGCTCGGTGACGCGCTCGGGGATCTCGACGGTGGGGACGTGCGCGGCGGGGGAGAGGGTGACGAACTCCGAGCCCGGCACCCCGTCGGCGATCTCCTCGAGCACCTCGGGCGGGGTCGAGGGGTCCTCGTCACCGGCGAGCACGAGGGTGGGGCAGGTGATGCGGCCGAGATCGGCGCGGTTGTCCCAACCGGACAGGGCGTCGCAGGCCGCCGCGTACCCCTCGGCCGGGGTGGCGAGGACCATCTCGCGGAGCCGGGCCACCAGTTCGGGGTCGACTTCCGCGCGCGCGGAGGTGATCCACCGGGCGACGACGGCGTCGGCGACAGCCGCGGTCCCGCCCTCGCGAACCGCGGTGGCCCGCTCGACCCATCCGGCCGGCTCGCCGAACCTGGCCGCCGTGCACAGCAGGGCCGCCGACCGCACCCGCGGGGCCTCGTGGACGGCGAGCCACTGTGCCACCGCGCCGCCCAGGGAGAGGCCGACGACGTGGAACCGGTCGACCGAGAGCGAGTCGAGAAGGGCGGTGACGTCGCCGGCGAGATCGGCGATGGTGCACGGCCCGGGCACGACCTCCGACCCGCCGTGGCCGCGGTGGTCGATCGCCACCACGGTGTGGTCACGTGCGAGGTCGCTGACCTGCGCGTCCCACATGGAGCGATCGGAACCGAGCGATCCCAGCAGGACGACGACGGGGGTGTCCGCGGAGCGGGGTCCGCTGACCTCGTGGGACAGGGTGGCGGGCATGGACTCGTCCTTTCCTCGATCGGCGTTCGTGGGCTGTTCGAAGCCGCACCCGGGACCCCGGGCGGGCTCGATCCGCGCCCTCATGCGTTCCACGATACGCCGAAGTGGTGCGAAGGGCGAACGTTTGTACAAGATGCGAACACGCGCTATCGTGTGTGACATGACCAACAAGATCTATTCTTCGGCCGCCGAGGCGGTCGCGGACATCCCGGACGGCGCGTCCCTCGCCGTGGGAGGTTTCGGTCTGGTCGGCATCCCCGCCGTCCTCATCGATGCGCTCCTCGACCAGGGCGCGGGCGATCTGAAGACGGTGAGCAACAACTGCGGTACCGACGGCTTCGGCCTCGGCAAGCTGTTGGAGGCGCGTCGTATCACCCGGACCACCGCCTCGTACGTGGGCGCCAACAAGGAGTTCGCCCGGCAGTACCTGTCGGGCGAACTCGAAGTGGAGCTCACCCCTCAGGGCACACTCGCCGAGCGCATGCGCGCCGGCGGCGCGGGCATCCCCGCCTTCTACACCCCGGCGGGCGTCGGCACGATGGTCGCCGAGGGCGGCCTGCCGCTGCGCTACGACGGTGACGGTGGAGTGGCCGTGGCCTCCGAGCCGAAGGAGGTGCGGGTCTTCGACGGCGAGCAGTCCGTCCTCGAGCGGGCCATCGTCACCGACTTCGCCCTGGTGCACGCGCACCGGGCGGACACTGCCGGCAACCTGCAGTTCCGGGGGACCGCCCGCAACTTCAACCCGGATGCGGCCATGGCCGGCCGGGTCACGATCGTCCAGGCCGAGGAGGTCGTCCGCGAGGGCGAGATCGACCCCGCCGACGTCCACCTGCCCGGCATCTTCGTCCAGCGCATCGTCGCGGTCGGACGCCAGGAGACCGGCGTGGAGATCGAGAAGCTCAGCAGCAAGGGGGAGGATCAGTCATGAGCTGGACCCATGAGCAGATGGCCGCCCGGATCGCCGCGGACTTCACCGACGGCCAGTACGTCAACCTCGGTATCGGGATGCCGACGCTGATCCCCGACTACCTCCCCGAGGGCGTGCGCGTCACCCTCCACTCGGAGAACGGGATCCTGGGCGTCGGCCCCTACCCGACCCGCGAACAGCTGGACCCCGAGATGATCAACGCCGGCAAGGAGACGATCACCGCCGCACCCGGCGCGGCGTTCTTCGGCTCCTCGGACTCGTTCGCCATGATCCGGGGCGGTCACGTCGACGTGGCGGTGCTGGGTGCGATGCAGGTCTCGCAGCACGGCGACCTGAGCAACTGGATGATCCCGGGCGCGATGGTCAAGGGGATGGGCGGTGCCATGGACCTCGTCCACGGTGCCGGCCGTGTGATCGTGATGATGGACCACGTCACCCGCAAGGGCGATCTCAAGCTAATGGAGGAGAACACCCTCCCGTACACCGGAAAGGCCTGCGTCCAGCGGGTCGTGACCGATCTGTGCGTCCTCGACATCACCGAGGAGGGCTTCCGCCTGGTGGAGCTGGCGCCCGACGTCACGATCGACGAGGTCCGTCAGAAGACGGCTGCGCCGGTCCACGCCTGATCAGCGCCGCCCGCCGGGCGTCGCCGCCCGCCGGGCGTCGCCGCCCGCCGGGCATCGCAGCCCGCGGGGCTTGCAGCCCGCAGTGCAGCGCGCACACGGTTGACGAGCGGGCACGCGGTACGGGGTCGGATTCTCGCTACTGTGGGGACCGACCCCGTCGTCGTTCCCGGGAGGCCCTCGGATATGAGCACCAACACACCGGTCACCGTCACCGTCACCGGTGCGGCCGGCAAGATCGCCTACTCGCTGCTGTTCCGGCTCGCGTCCGGCCTGGTCTTCGGGCCGGGCACCCCGGTCCGACTACGGCTCCTCGACATCCCGTCGGCCGTGGTCGCCGCCGAGGGCGTGGCGATGGAGATCGAGGACTGCGCGCTGCCCCTGGTCGACTCGATCGAGATCACCGACGACGTGACGACGGCGTTCGACGGTGCGAACGCGGCGTTCCTCGTGGGTGCCCGACCGCGCGGGAAGGGCATGGAGCGGGCGGATCTCCTCACCGCGAACGGGGCGATCTTCCGCGAGCAGGGGCGGGCGATCAACGACCACGCCGCCGACGACATCCGCGTCGTCGTCGTGGGCAACCCCGCCAACACGAACGCGTACATCGCCCACCGTCACGCGCCCGACGTCCCGGCCGGACGCTTCACCGCGCTCATGCGACTCGACCACAATCGCGCGCTCAGCCAGCTGGCCACGCGGCTGGGGGCCCGGGTGTCCGAGCTCGACGGGGTGGTGGTCTGGGGCAATCACTCCGCGACCCAGTTCCCCGACGTCACCTATCTGACGCGCGAAGGTGAGCCGGTCACCGCCGGACTCGATCCCGAGTGGCTGGCCGACACCTTCATCCCGCGCGTCGCCGGCCGCGGCGCCGAGATCATCGCCGTGCGGGGATCGTCGTCGGCCGCCTCCGCGGCCGGTGCGGCGGTCGACCAGATGCGGGACTGGGTGTGTGGCACGTCCGGCGAGAGCTGGACCACCGTTGCTCTGCCATCGGCCGGCGAGTACGGCACGGTCCCCGGCGTGGTGACGGGGTTGCCGTGTCGCAGCCGGGGCGGTGAGTGGGAGGTCGTCGAGGGCCTGGAGATCGGCGAGTTCCAGCGGGCCCGCATCGACGCCTCGGTCGCGGAACTGGTCTCCGAGCGGGACGCCGTACGCGCGCTCGGTCTGGCGGACTGACCCCGGACTCCTCCGCCGATCCTCGGCGTCCACGCGGACGCGTCAGGCGAAGCCCTCCTTGTAGATCTGGCCGTGGACGCCGACGGTGCGGTCCACCACCTGCGACACGGTGAAGTCCGCCGCCGCGGACAGGTAGGCGTACGCGGTGGCGCGGTCCATGCCCCGGTCGTCGACGAGGAAGTCCAGGGCGTTGACGACCGCCCGCCGCATCGCCACGTTCAGATCGCCGCTCTGCCCACCGACCGAACCGTCGGGATCCGACAAACCGATGGGGATCCACGAGTCCGCTGTCTCGCCGAACGGGTACGAGAACGCGACGGATGGGGCGTCGCCGTCGCCCGGGCGGCACACCGTCAGCCGGAACGTGCCGCGGAGCGACCCCTCCATCGCGGTGAGCGCGGCCTCGCCGTCGCCCATCGCCATGTGCGGGTCGCCGACGTAGAACAGCGCTCCCTCGGCGAACACCGGCAGGTACAGGGTGGAGCCCGCGCCCAGCAGGCGGATGTCGATGTTGCCGCCGCCGAGCGTCGGCGGGATGGAGTTCGCACTCGCCGCGGTGAGGTCGTCGTCCCGGGAGAACGCGACGCCCATCATCCCCATGAACGGACGCAGCGGGAAGCTCGCCCGCCGGTCGCCGAACGGCAGGACGCCCCGGCCGTTCTCGATGGCGACGAACGTCGAGACGTTCCCGTAGTGCATCGGGTCCCCGGTCGCCCGCCCGTCCGTGGCGGCCGGTGGCATCACCTCGTCGAGCCCGATGCCCGCCGGAGCGGACCCGTCCGGTGTGATGCCCAGCGCACCCTTCCCGTGCCTGCTCGAGACCACGCCGTACGGCACCCGCGGGACCACCTCCAGCGTGTCGATCCGCAGGACGTCGCCGGGCCTGGCGCCCTCGACGAAGACGGGCCCGGTCACCACGTGCGGCCCGTCCCGGTCGAAGTCGCGGGGGGTCCGCGAGTACCCGGAGGCGATGGCCACCGCGTCGTCGAGGATCCCACGCCGGTCGATGCCCTCCCGGCCGAAGTAGGTGACCGGGTCGCGGCCCTGGTCCTCGAGGATCCCCTCGTGCGAGACGGTGTCGATGGTGACGGTCTGCCCGGATCGCACCCGCAGTACCGCCGAGCTGTGGACGTTCGGCACGTAGCCCCACAGGACCTCAGCCGGGTCGGACCCGAGGTAGTGGTCGCCCGGTACGGGTCCCGCGCCGGGCTGGAGGATCGGTGAGCGGCCGGTCGTGGCGCCCGAGGAGCCGAGGGATCCCGAAGAGCCCGCCGCGGCCTGCGCGCCCACGGTCGGCGCGTGTGAGCACCCGGCCATGCCGGCGGCCCCGGCGGCGGCGCTCACGGCGAAGGCCGCCCGCAGGAACCCGCGTCTCCCCAGTCCGCGTTCCAGCGTCTCCGCGGCGCGATGTCCGGTGTGCTCCATGGTGGGCTCCTTCTGCAGATGATGTTCTCCGACAGCGACGGGCAGAAAGCTACGTGTCCGGTGTGTCGAACCGGTTTCACCGTGTTTCGGGCGAGTTCCGCCGACGGCCTAAGATGGCCGGGTGACCACTCCAGCCGCTTCCCCTCCGAACGCCGACCGCGCGGACGCCCTGCCCGCCTCCTGGAACCCAGGTGAGGTGGAGGCCGAGCTGTATCAGCGCTGGGTGGACGCCGGCTACTTCGAGGCGGACGCGTCCAGCGGCAAGCCCGCGTATTCGGTGGTCCTGCCCCCGCCCAATGTCACCGGCAGTCTGCACATGGGACACGCGCTCGACCACACCCTCATGGATGTGCTCACGCGGCGCAGGCGCATGCAGGGGTACGAGGTGCTGTGGCTGCCCGGGATGGATCACGCCGGCATCGCGACGCAGACCCTGGTGGACCGCAAGCTCCGCGACGAGGGGATCGACCGTCACGAGATCGGTCGTGAGGCCTTCATCGAGAAGGTCTGGGAGTGGAAGCGTGAGTCCGGCGGCACGATCGGCGAGCAGATGCGTCGCCTCGGCGACGGCGTGGACTGGTCGCGCGAGCGGTTCACCCTCGACGACGGCCTGTCCCGCGCCGTCCAGACGATCTTCAAGGAACTCTACGACCAGGGGCTGATCTACCGCGCGGAGCGACTGGTCAACTGGTCGCCCACGCTGCAGACCGCGATCTCCGACATCGAGGTGAAGTACTCCGACGTCGAGGGCGAGCTGGTCAGCTTCCGCTACGGCTCGATGGACGACTCCGAGCCGCACCTGGTCGTGGCCACGACCCGTCTCGAGACCATGCTCGGCGACACCGCGGTCGCCGTCCACCCGGACGACGAGCGCTATGCGCATCTGGTGGGCACCGAGATCCCGCATCCGTTCCGCGACGGCTGGACGATGCGTGTGGTCGCCGACGACTACGTGGACCCCGAGTTCGGGACGGGCGCCGTCAAGGTCACGCCGGCACACGACCCCAACGACTTCGCCATCGGCCAGCGTCACGGGCTCGAGATGCCCACGATCATGGACGCCACCGGCCACATCACGGGCACCGGCACCCGCTACGACGGCATGGACCGTTTCGAGGCACGTGCGGCGGTCCGCGAGGACCTGGCGGCGCAGGGGCGGATCGTCAAGGAGGTCCGGCCCTACCTGCACTCGGTCGGTCACTCGGAGCGGTCCGGGGAGCCGATCGAGCCGCGCCTGTCGCTGCAGTGGTGGGTCCGCGTCGAGGAACTGGCGAAGATGGCCGGCGACGCGGTCCGCGACGGCGACACGGTGATCCACCCGACGAGCCAGGAACCGCGGTGGTTCGACTGGGTCGACGACATGCACGACTGGTGCATCTCGCGCCAGCTGTGGTGGGGCCACCGGATCCCGATCTGGTACGGGCCCGACGGCGAGGTGGTGTGCGTGGGCCCCGACGAGGAGCCGCCCGCCGGGTACACGCAGGAGGCCGACGTCCTCGACACGTGGTTCTCCTCCGCGCTGTGGCCGTTCTCCACGATGGGCTGGCCCGAGCGCACCGCCGACCTCGAACGCTTCTACCCGACGTCGGTGCTGGTCACCGGCTACGACATCCTGTTCTTCTGGGTGGCGCGGATGATGATGTTCGGCACGTTCGTGGGCCGCCGGCTCGGCGGCGACAAGGCCGCGCCCGGCACGGTCCCGTTCACCGACGTGTTCCTCCACGGGCTGGTCCGTGACGAGCACGGTCAGAAGATGTCCAAGTCCAAGGGCAACGGTATCGACCCGTTGGACTGGGTCGACCGTTTCGGCGCGGACGCACTGCGGTTCACGCTGGCGCGAGGCGCGCACCCCGGCGGCGACCTGTCCGTCGGCGACGACTCCGCGCAGGCCTCGCGCAACTTCGCCACCAAACTCTTCAACGCCACCCGCTTCGCGCTCATGAACGGCGCGAAGGTCGGTCCGGTGCCCGACGCCGCGGATCTCACCGACGCCGACCGGTGGATCCTGCACCGTCTGGGGCAGGTGCGGGAGACCGTCGACGAGGCGTTGGAGCGCTACGAGTTCTCCAAGGCGTGCGAGGCCCTCTACCACTTCGCGTGGGACGAGGTCTGCGACTGGTATCTCGAGCTCGCGAAGGTCCAGTTCGGGAACGACGACGAGTCCCGCGCCTCCGAGCGGGCCGAGCGGACGAGGCTCGTGCTGGGCCACGTCCTGGACGTGCTGCTGCGGATGCTGCACCCGGTGATCCCGTTCGTCACCGAGACCCTCTGGACCGCCCTCACCGGCGGTGAATCGCTCGTGATCGCGCCGTGGCCGACCGACGTGGTCCCGGCCGACGACGCCTCGGACGCGGTGCGGCGGGTGGGCGACGCCCAGACGCTGGTCACGGAGATCCGCCGGTTCCGCTCGGATCAGGGCCTCAAGCCCGGTCAGCGCGTGCCGGCGCGTATCGGTGGCGTCGACGGCGCGGACCTGCCGGCCGACCTGCTCGACCAGGTGGCCTCGCTCGCCCGCCTCACGCCGGCCGCGGACGACTTCACCGCCACGGCGTCGCTCGAGGTCCGGCTCGGCCTGTCGACGGTGGACGTCGAGATCGACACGTCGGGGACGATCGACCTCGCCGCCGAGCGGCGTCGCCTGGAGAAGGATCTCGCGGCGGCCCACAAGGAACTCGAGACCACGGGCGCCAAGCTCGGCAACGAGGCGTTCCTGGGCAAGGCGCCCGACCACGTCGTCGACAAGATCCGTGCCAGGCGTGACCTGGCGGAGGCCGAGGTCGCCCGGATCACCGCCCGGCTCGAGACGATGCCGGCGGGGAGTGGCTCCGCGTGAGTGACCGCAAGTGGCTCCCGCCCCACGATCCGGAGGAGGGATGGGACACCCCGACCGAGGAGGACGTCGCCGAGATGCTCGGCGAGGACGGGCTCGTGTCGGGCGTACCACTGGGCGGGCCCATCCCGGGGGACGAGGAGAGCGACGGTGACGACCACCTGCCGCCGCGCCCGATCCCCGAGGTGGGCAGCCCCGAGTGGCAGGCCGACACGGCCGAGCTCGCGGCGGTCGAGGAGGAACTGGCCACCCGCTGGCCCGAGTCCCGCCTCGAGCCGAGCCTGGACCGGATCGCCGAGCTGACCTCGATCCTCGGCGACCCACAGCACGCCTACCCCGTGGTGCACGTCGCCGGGACGAACGGCAAGACGTCGGTCACCAGGATGATCGACGCGCTGCTCCGGGCGCTCCACCAGCGCACCGGGCGCAACTCCAGCCCGCACCTGCAGAGCGTCACCGAGCGCATCGCGATGGACGGCGAGCCGATCACGGCGCGGACCTTCGTCGACACCTACCGTGAGCTGCAGCCCTACCTCGACCTGGTCGACCAGCGGTCCGAGGAGGCGGGCGGCCCGCGGATGAGCTACTTCGAGGTGCTCACAGCGATGGCGTTCGCCGCGTTCGCCGACGCTCCCGTCGACGTCGCGGTGATCGAGACGGGGATGGGCGGGACCTGGGACGCCACCAACGTCGTGCGGCCGGCCGTCTCCGTCATCACCCCCGTCGGCCTGGACCACACCGAGTACCTCGGCGAGGACCTCGCGACGATCGCGGGGGAGAAGGCCGGGATCATCCAGCCGGGACCCTCCGACGACCTGCTGCCGCGGGACCCGGTCGCCGTGATCGGCCGCCAGGAGCCCGAGGCCATGGAGGTGCTGATCCGCCGCGCGGTCGAGGTCGGCGCGGTCGTCGCGCGCCTCGGTTCCGAGTTCGATGTCGTGGAGCGGCGTCTCGCCGTGGGCGGACAGCAGCTCACCCTGCGCGGGCTCGGCGGCGAGTACCCCGAGGTGTTCCTGCCCCTGTTCGGCGAGCACCAGGCCGAGAACGCGGCGACCGCCCTGGCCGCGGTCGAGGCGTTCTTCGGAGCCGGGCCCGACAGGGCGCTGGATCCGGAACTCGTTCGCGCCGGCTTCGCCGCGGTCGACAACCCGGGCCGTCTCGAACGGCTCAGCTCCAGCCCCACCGTCCTGGTGGACGCGGCCCACAACGGCCACGGGGGTCGCGCGCTCGCCGAGGCCGTCACCTCGGAGTTCGACTTCAAGCGGCTGGTCGCCGTGGTCGCCATGCTCGACGGCAAGGACGCCGACGCCTTCCTCGCGGCGCTGGAGCCCGTGGTCGAGGAGGTCGTCGTCACCCGCTCGGCGTCACCGCGCGCGATGGAACTCGACGAGTTGGCCCGGATCGCGGAGGAGCGGTTCACCGCGCAGCGCGTCCACGTGGTCGACACCCTGCCCGACGCGGTCAGCGCCGCCCTGGATCTCGTGGGCGTCCCGGACCCCACCGCGGACGACGACGTCTCCGGAGTCGGCGTCCTCGTCACCGGCTCCGTGGTGACCGCCGGTGCCGCCCGCAGTCTGTTCGGAAAGGACGCACAGTGACCGACCCGACCCCCGGACCCCGGGGCACCGCACACGAGCCGTCGGTGGACCCGTGGAAGGGCCTGCGGGGCATCATGGCGGGGACCCTGGTGCTCGAGGCGATCGTCATCGGCCTGGTGCTCACGGTGATCGCACGGCTCGACGACGGCGCGCACTTCCAACCGTGGAAGGTGTGGTTCGTCAGTCTGCTGGCGATCGCGATGCTCGTGGCCAGCGGACTCCAGCGCAAACCCTGGGCGATCCCGATGAATCTGACCCTCGCGGCCCTGGCCGTGGCGGGATGGGCCGTGCACTGGTCGATGGGCGTCTCCGGCCTGTTGTTCGCGACCGTGTGGGCGTACATCCTGTTCCTGCGCCGCGACCTCGCGGGACGGATGGCCGGGGGATACCTGCCCAGTCAGCACGACTGAGCGGCCCCGCCGGGCGACCCCGGCCGCGTATGTGCTTGTAGCATTGCCGCCGTGACCGAGAGAACCTTCTTCCTCATCAAGCCCGACGGAGTCGAGCGCGGCCTGACCGGCACCATCCTGTCCCGTATCGAGGCCAAGGGGCTCAGGATCGTCGCCATGGACATGCGGCGGGTGCCGCAGGAGACCGCGGCCGAGCACTACGCGGAGCACGCCGAGCGTCCGTTCTACGGCGACCTGCTCGAGTTCATCACCTCCGGTCCCGTGGTCGCCGGCGTCCTCGAGGGGCCCCGCGCGATCGCCGCGTGGCGGCAGCTCGCGGGTGGCACCGATCCCGTCGAGAAGGCCGCCCCGGGCTCCATCCGCGGCGACTTCGGCCTCGAGACCCAGCTGAACCTCGTCCACGGTTCGGACTCCGAGGAGTCGGCGGCGCGCGAGATCGCGCTCTGGTTCCCCGGTCTGTAGCTCCCGCCACCCCTGCAGCGACGACGCTGCCCACGCGCCCGTCGGCCCCCGGCCCGACGGGCGCGTCGCCATTTCCTGGTGCCCGGACGGCGACGTTCCGGCGCCCGGTGTGGGAGAATGATCGGAGCCCATCCTGGCGAGTGGACCACCAGTCCGCCCCGGAACGGGCGCCCGCCACCCGCGGCCCGGTTCGTCCCGGTACCGCGGACCACAAGACGTTGCCCCGCCACGGCGGGGCCGAGACCAGAAGACGCCCGACCCCGTGCGGCGGCGTGGGTCACCGGTTTCCCGGTGACGTGATCGCGCCCGGAGTCCGGCCGGAGGAGACACGTGTCGGATCCGAACCTGACCATCGACGACCTCGCCGCGCTGCCCGAGAGGATGCGCGCGCACGCCGCGGCCAAGGCCGTGGGTATGACCAGCAAGGAGTTCCTGGCCGCCATGGCCGGGATCGGGGTGGAGATCAAGAGCGCCCAGTCCGGCGTGACCCGCGACGTGCTGCTGACGTGGTTCAACAGCCGTTCCGACGCGGCGGAGGCTCCTGCCGCGGAAGCTCCTGCCGCGGAGGCGCCCGCGAAGAAGGCCCCGGCGCGCAAGGCCGCCAAGAAGTCCGCGGCGAAGAAGGCACCTGCGGAGAAGGTCACTGCGGACGAGGCCCCGGCGCGCACGACGGCCGCCGAGGCGACGGGAGCGGACGTGGCCCCCGCCGAGGGGGAGACGGCCGAAACCCGATCCGCCCGGAAGGCGCCCGCCCGGAAGAGCCCGGCGCGCAAGACCACCGCCGAGAAGACCGCCGAGAAGGCCACCGCGGCGGAGAAGAGCGCCGCGAGGACCGCCGACGACAACGTCCCGGCCGAGGACACTCGCTCGGATGCCGCCCGCACCGGGGGTGGGAAGACCGACGCGAGGAACCGGCCGCCGCTGCCGGAGATCGCGATCGTCACCGGCGAGGTCGGCGCCGCCGAGCCCGGGAACCGTCGCCGTCGCTCCAACGCGACCCCCTCGTTCTCCCCCCTGTTCCTCTCTCCCGAGGACACCGCCGCGGCCACCGAGAGGTCCGACTCGGCAGCGCAGTCGGACTCCACGGCGCCGTCCGACTCGGCCACGCGGTCCGACCCCACTGCCCAGCCCGATTCCACCGAACAGTCCGACTCCGGTGAGGGCGGAACCCGTCGTCGTCGGCGTGGCCGTCGGGGCCGCGGCCGCGGGCGCGGTGAGGGCGGCGACGAGCAGAACGGCCAGGACACCACCTCCGGTCCGGACGCGGGTGCCGCCGGATCCGACGACGCGACCGGTGACGACGCCAACGACGCCGACGACCGCACCGCCGCCGCCACGGCGTCCTCCGGAGACGCCGACGG
>NZ_JAALDU010000064.1 GCF_014145015.1 Dietzia sp. E1
CGCGCAGCGGCGGCCGAGCGGGCAGGCGGGGGCGGCCGGGCACGCCCCGGCAGCGCGACCGGAGACAATGGGTGCATGGCATCCCCGGAACAGCGCGCACAGTTCGAGCTCCTCGCCCCTCTCCTGGCTCGCGAGGGCGTCGATGTGTGGACCGCGTCCGTCGCCGACCTCGACGCCGGGATGGAGCGCGCCAAGCAGCGGCACGCTGCTGCGGTCGCCAGTGTCCGCGCTGTCCTGGACGCCCACGCCCGCGACGACATCTCCGCCGCCGGCGCGCTCCTCGCGGAGCTCGAGCTGACCGCCGAGACCACTCCCCCGCCGATCCCCGACGCGTTGACCGTGGCGACGCGCTTCGCCCAGCTCGCCCAGACGCTGGCACCGCAACTACCGGCGGACGTCATCGGCGCGGTCCGTGACAGGGCCCGGCTGGATGACGCGCCGGAGGGCATGGCCGACCTGTGCGAGGCGGTGCTGCTCGACTGCGACGCCGCCACCGGCATCCGCACCGTGGCCCGCGAGCACGGGCCTGCGTCCGCCCTCTACGCCGCCGCGGCCATGACAGCCGCGGTCTTCAGCCAGTGGGCCTCGCACACCGGGGACTCGATGGAGGAGGTTGTGGCCGCGCACGCCTGAGCAGCGGACACGGGTGTCTTAGTTCGGGTCCATGGTCGGATTGCCGTCTTCATCGAAGTAGCGCGGCGAGGTTTCTCCCGTTTCCTTGTCGAACCAGATCGGATTGCCGTTCTCGTCGTAGTAGCCGCAGGTGGCGGCAGGTCCGACGCACCCGTCGGCCCGCGGCGGGTCGGTGTACGGAGCTGACTCGGGCTTCGAGAGCGGCGGCGCGCAATTGACGGTGTCGGTGACGATGGACCCGTCCGACATCACCGCTGCGTTCCGCTCCCAGCACTGGACAAACCGCGGAGGGCCATAGGGATCGAAGTCCTCCGGCCGCATGAACGCGGGTCGGGTCGGCGCTGCCGCTGCCGGTGGCGCGGGCGCGACAGCTGGGGTCTCACTAGTCGCGGGTGCCGCGCTCTCCGCTTCCGTAGTAGACGAGCTGGGCGCGCTGCTGGTCACTGCCGAGGTTGTGCTGCTGGTGCTGGCGCTCGTGGTGGTGCTCGTTGTCAGCGAGCCGGCCTCAACAGGGTCACCGCTGTCGGATCCGCAGCCGGAGACACCGACCGCGATAATCGCGGCTGCCGCGGTAGCAATGACCAGTCTCATCTCTGGACCTTCCCCTCAGGACGAGGGGAAGTTTACGCTGTGCGCGCTACCGCGTGCGCCATTGATGCACTTCGACACGTTCGCCACCGTTGTGACCGCGGGAGCGTGCCGCAGCCGCGTCGTTGTCGTCGTCGTCTTCTATACGGCCCCGCGCTCGACGCCCAGGTAGGCCAGCGCCGCCACCACCTGGGCGCGCGTCGCCGTGAGCAGCGTCAGCTCCTCCTCCGGCGCGAAGTGCGGCGAGTGGTTGGCCGGGATCTCCTGACTCACCGCCCCGCGGGCGACCGCGTCCCGGTAGCGGGCGGGATCGACCGAGCCGACGGTCCAGTACGTGTACGGCACCCCGAACGCGTCCGGGATGAGCGAGAAGTCCTCCGACGCCGTGACCCGACTGGCCTCGTACACCGCGCGCGGGCCGAAGTGCTCGACGAACGCCGCGGTGACCGTGTCCGTGACGCCGGGATCGTTGCTGGTGAGCGGGTACTGGTCGTAGTAGTGGAACTCCGGGTCGGCCGGGGCGCCGGCGGCCGCGCATTCGCCGCGGACGATGCGCTCGATCGCGGCGATCACCTGCTCGCGCACCGCCGGATCGTAGGTGCGGATGTTGAGCAGCAGCTCCGCCGAGTCCGGGATGATGTTGGCCTTGGCGCCCGCCCAGAGTGACCCGACCGTGAGCACCGCGAATGTGCCCGGCTCCACCTCGCGCGAGACGACGGTCTGCAGGCGCAGGACGATCGACGACGCCAACACCACCGGGTCTACCGCCGTGTGCGGCATCGAGCCGTGCGCGCCCCGGCCGTGGATCGTGATCTTCAGCGAGTCGCCCGCCGAGAGGACCGGGCCCGCCACCGTGCCGATCGTGCCCGCCGCCGTGGGCATGACGTGCTGGCTCAGCGCGACGTCCGGCCGCGGGACCCGCTCGAGCAGGCCGTCGTCGACCATCGCGCGGGCGCCGGCGGCCGTCTCCTCCCCCGGCTGGAACACCGCGATGTAGGTGCCGGACCAGGCGCCTCGGTTCTCGTTGAGGATGCGGATGGCGCCCAGCAGCGCGGTCGCGTGCGCGTCGTGGCCACACGCGTGCATGACGCCGGGGGTTACGGAGGCGTACTCCAGGCCGGTGTCCTCCTGGAGGGGTAGCGCGTCGATGTCCGCGCGGGCGAGGACGGTGGGGCCTTCGGCGGTGGTCCCGGCCCCGGCGTGGGCCGCGTTGCTGATGACCGCCACGACGCCCGTCCCGCCGATCCGCTGGGGCTCCAGGCCCAGCGCGGTGAGCTCCTGCTCGATCCGGTCCGCCGTCGCGTGCTCCGCCATGCTGAGCTCCGGGTGGCGGTGGAAGTGGCGATAGAGGTCGCGGAGCCACGGGAGATGCTCGGAGACAGCGGTTTCGAGGGCGGCGGGGCTGATGCTGGAGGGCATGGCCCCAGCTTGCTCCTCGCGAGCGGCGAGGTGCACCGGTCCGAAACTCGCCGAGTGGTCACAAACGCTGTGTCTGCGCGAGCGTGTCCTGGGAAAACGTGAACGGGAATGACCACTCGGCGGGCGCGGTCAGGCCGACTTCTTGGCCGGCGCCTTACGGGCCGTCGACTTCTTCGCCGGAGCCTTCTTGGCAGTGGACTTTGAGGCTGTCGACTTCTTAGCGGCGCTCGAGCCGGAGCTGCCGGAGTCCGACTTGGAGGACGTCGACTTCTTGGCAGTGGACTTCTTTGCCGCGGCCTTTTTGGCGGGCGCCTTCTTGGCCGCAGTCTTCTTGGCCGGTGCCTTCTTTGCCGAGCTGCTTCCGCTCTTCTTGCCGGCGGTCTTCTTGGCGGAGCCGGAGTCCTCGTCGTCGCCCTCGTCGTCGTCCTGGTCGTCGGCGTCGTCCGCCTTACCGCCCCGGTCCTTCACACTCGCCCGCAGCGCCGCGAGCAGATCGGCCACCTCATCGTCGCCGTCATCGTCGCCCGAGGTGTCCTTCTCCTCCACCGTGAACGCCTCACCGCCGGCCGCCTTGGCCTCGATCAACTCCTTGAGCTGATTCTGGTAGTCGTCCTCGTACTTCTCCGGCTCGAAATCCGCCGCCATGGTCTCGATGAGCGACGCCGCCATCTTGACCTCCTGCGGCCGGACCTTGGCCTCCTTGTCAAGGCCCTCCAGGATCGCCGGGCGGATCTCGTCGGGCCACAGCAGCGTCTGCAGCATCAGCACGTCCTTGTACACCCGGAGGGCGCAGAGACGAGTGCGGTTACGCAGCGTGAACGTGCAGATGGCGAGGCGGTCCGTCTGCTGCAGCGCCTCGCGCATGAGCACGTACGCCCGGTTGGAGCGCGACGCCGGCTCCAGGAAGTACGCATTGTCGAAGGCCACCGGATCCACCTGATCCGCCGGGACGAACTCCGTCACCTCGATCTCGTGGTTCTGCTCCACCGGCAGACTGGCGAGGTCCTCCTTGGTGAGGATGACCATCTCACCCTCTTCGGACTCGTACGCCTTGGCGATGTCGGAGAACTCGACCTCCTCGCCGTTGTCGTCCCGCACCTTCTTGTAGCGGATGCGGACGCCGTCCTTCTTGTCCACCTGCCGCGCGTGCAGGTCGTGGTCCTCCGTGGCCGCGTACACCTTGACCGGCACGTTGACCAGACCGAACGAGACCTCGCCCTTCCAGATGGATCGCATATAGGGAGTATGCGACAGATGTGGGGCGGCGGCAGCCGGACGATGGGTGGTAGTGGCGTGCGGTGGACTACCGCAAACCGAGGCCAAGCTAGCCAACCGACTGGAATGGGCCAGATTGGCCACCGCCCGGCCCAAACCTTCCCCCGTTGGCAGGCTGGCTTCAGGACTCACCAGAATGAGATGTACAGTCTTGTGAGCCACGCCAGCCTAGTCCGCGGCAAAGGTGTCGTAGTCACACGCTAAGGTGACGCCCGTGCCTGATAACACTGCCAAGATTGGCGACGCGTACTGGGTGTACGCACCTGCCACGAGCGCCCCGCAACTAGTTGGTAAAGCTGCGCGACCAATGGCGTGCGTGGCAGAACGCCCGTTCGACATCGTCTGGTCGGGCCTACCGCGGGTCTCTTCGGGAATCAGACCGGCAGACGTACCAAGCGACCCAATGCCGGAAATTTCCTCCGACCGACTTGAAAGAAGCGGAGCTTGGACTCTGCGCTTCCAGCATTCGGTCAAGAAGTCAGCTACCGGAAAGAAGGGGCTCTGCGAGTACCTCGGAGCGCTCCCCGCCGCCGAAAAGAAAAAGGTAATGGAAATGTACAGGGGGCGAGATGCCAAAAGCTGACCCGGAGCAGCCTGTGGCCGGCGACCTCTGGGCACTTTCGTGGAACGCCGAAGAAGTTGGACACGCGGTGATCTCGGCTGTACATGAGTCGTTCGTCCTGGCCTGGCCAGCTGAAATCAACGAGGACAACAGCTTCTTCCCGGGCATCCTAGTCGAAATGGAGCACCAGGACGCCCCGGTAACAGTGTGGCCCACTCGGGAAACAGGAATAGGAAATCATCTTCTCGATCATAGGATAGGGCAAGCTATCCACCCCTCCCAGATTGCACCGGTTTCAACAGCGCTCGAGGAAGGAAAGGAAACCGCTTTCCCTTTCGCAGCGCGACACAGAGAAGACTTAAACCAAGAGTCATACGACAACCGAATGCTCGAGCATTGGCAAGAACTGTGCTTCCTAACAGTAGAAAGTACTGCTTCTGAATTCTTCGATCGAGATGAAGCGAGCAAGATCGGCCTAAAAGCTAAAGAGGTCGCGGAGGCACTCGGTTTAAGCCACACGGAACTCAGCCCCATCTGGAAGGGTCAAGTCCCACTATCGGACCAGGCTATTGAGAGATTAAGGATCGCATTCGGCGAGACCGCGAATTCCCTGTTGACGACCGACCCACTCGGGCACGTCCTCGACGTAATCTCATCTCCTGACTACAAACAGGAGATTAAAGATCGGTCCCGGATGCTCGGCATGGACGAAGGCGACTTTCGAAGGCGCACTCGGGCAGAGTTCGCCCTCGCAGCCCGTGACGACGGCGATGCGATTGAACCGCAGAAGATTCGAGACGCCATACTACGGGTCGGCAAGTAGATGACAGATTGGGAAAAGCTCGCCACCGAGAACAAAATCGACCAAATCGCGCAAGCTCTGATCGACTGCTCCACCGATTTCGACTTCGACAAACTTCGAACAGACCCGATTGGGACACTCCAGGACCGCGATGACATCCAGTTGATATTCGATCGCAGCTTCTCCGAAACCGACTGCCGCGGCGGGGGGTATTATCGGCAGAACCCGCCCCAAATCTACCTTCATCCGACCATGTGGCGCCGTGACAACTTTACCGTGCTCCACGAGTTAGGGCACCACTTGCAAGTAAAACACCAAGAGTGGTGCTTTTCGCTCTTGGATATGCCGCGGGAGCGCCAGCGAACTGTCGAAGAACAAGTTAGCCACGCTATTGCCGCCAGAATACTGATTCCGTTTGACGACTCAGATCGCGACTGGGAGAAGACTAACGTAGCGGAAATAATGGCGAATCTGTACGCCGAGTCTGAAGCATCGAGGTCAGCTGTTCTTCTTCGCGTCAAGAGTCTAATGCCAGCGAATTCCCGTTGGATTCTCGCAGTTTCAGACCTCGGCGGTGAAGTCGTAAGCTCGAGTACCACTTACCATGACTTGCCGCCCGCAACGAAGAGTGTGCAGAGTTCTTTCGCCGAGCTCGCCTTGCAAGCGCGTGGGGGCCCTACGATCACTTTCCTTTCCGAAGCCATTGAGTATCGAAACCGTAGCGTCCTCGGCGACATGCGTGCGACCGCCGCATTGGATTCAGAAGGAAGATACGTGTTCGTCGCTCTCACTCCTACTCACCGATTTGCTACCGGCAGTCTAGGATTCCGCTCCCTCGAGTGCGCGAATCCAGTTTGTGGAGAGAGTTTCGATCTTCGCTCGGACACGGACCAATGCGCAAAATGTGGTGTGGCGATCTGTCCCGCTTGTAAGACTTGCGAGTGCGCCTTGCGGCCGAACGCCCCCGTCTGCGGCAACTGCTATATGGTCCTCTCTCCAGCGGAGGTTGCAGACAACTCACATGAGTGTTAAGCCTCCGCGCTTAAATTCTATGCTTGTCGGGCTAGCGCTTACGCACGAAAACACTCATAGGATGTAACAAAACTATGTAAGTCTGCTCCACCGGACACGCCCGACGACACGCCCCGATGTGCTACCAGCTCCAACGCGGTAACGGCTGCGGTGAGGCCACCTGAGAGGCTGCTTCTCGTGCCAGCTGACGTCGCCCCACTACTCCAGCTCTGGCGGTCTGCCGTGCCCTCGGGACCGGAATACAGCGGGTAAAAGAGACGAGGGTGTGATGCCCGTGTCTGCACCGACGCTCGCGCTTCAGATCGATCCCGTCGCCGGCGGGATTCTAGTCGAAGCCAAAGGGCTCAGCTGACTACTCGACCGACGAATGACGCCTCTGCTTCCTTAGTCGACCAACGCCAGACCTGAGTTCCACAACTTTTAGTGACCCGCGTTTATCGCATCGATGAGTTTGCGGGCGTCCTCGTTGATGCTCGGCTCCACGACCATCTCGTGGTCGCCGATGGCGACCACGATCGTGCGCAGGGGTTCGAGGGTGCTGACGATCTTCTTGATCGATACGCCGGTGATGTTCTGCAGGTAGCGGGCGACCGCCAGAGCGGCGAACACCACGGTCAAGTGGGCCTCGATGGAATCCCTGGTCCGGTGGAAGACCGGTCTTGCCTTGAGGTCGGACTTGGCCATCCGGAACGATTGCTCGACCTTCCACAGGTCGTGGTACGACGCCACCACGGCGTGGCCATCCATGATCGTCGGGTCGATATTGGTGACGTACCCCTTGTAGCCCGCGGACTGGCGGGCGCGTTCGATCGAGGCCTCGTCCAAGGTGACGTTCTGACCGGTTACCTTGACGAACCGCTGCTTTTTCAAGGGCTCAGCCCGGTCGGCCACCCGCTGGGCACGGTCGATCTGGGCGTTGAGCGTGCGACGATCCCGCTGGGCGCGCTCCCACTTGTAATGCCAGACCACTCTGCGGTCGCGCCGGTCGCGGCCTTGCCCCATCGGGCGGGTCAGCTCCACGGTCTCGCCGTCGTCGATGGCGTTGCCGCGGCGACCGAAGTGCTCCTCGAGCTCCTTGGGCGCTTTGGAGGTGCGGGAGCCGACGATGAACGACAGACCTGCGTCTTCGAGGGCATTGAGGTTGGCCGCCGAGAGCATCCCCGCATCCGCCACGACGACCATGTCCGTGATTGCGTGCCGCTCCTGGAAGGCGGTGATCACCGGGATCAAGGTCTTGGTCTCTGCCTTGTTGCCCTCGAAAACGTGCACGTCCAGCGGGAATCCGTCCCGGGCGACCAGCAGGCCGACGGTGATTTGCGGATCGACGCGGCGTTCCTTACTCATGCCGACTTTGCGCAGGCCGTCTTCTTTCTCGGCCTCGAAGTACAAGGTGGTCAGGTCATACAGCACCAAGGCGACGCCGGGGCCGCCGGCGGCGGTGACGTGGCGCCAACAAGCGGCCGCGATGAGTGTGCGGTAGTCGCGAGCAACCACCCGACCTAGACAATTGTAAAGCGTGTTGACGTGCGGAGGATCTAGACCAAGGCTCCCGAGCACCCGTACCGAATCGAGTTTGCTCGTCGGCTCGACCAGACGGGCCAGTACCAGGTCGCGGAACACCGAATCGGCCACCACGCCCAACCCCAGGCGCTCATAGCTGCCAGCCAAGCCCTGCCACAAGATTCGTGACGACGACCGTTTGACTACCGCTGCCGAGCTGGCGGGCAGATCGATCACCGCCGATGCTCGGTCGTCTAGTCCGAGATCGAGTTCGTGCTGGTCAGCATTGATTCGTTGCTTGGCGATCTCGATCAATGCCGCAAGCTCGCCGGGCGTGTGGGCGGAGCCGATGTGCGCGATCATCTGGCGCCGACCGCGGATCTTCTCCCAGATCTGCACGCCGATGGCCCCGGAGGCGGTCTTGGACTGCACCACGTACAAATCCACCACCTCCAAATTCCGCTCGTTTAGTGACCCGCGCGCCACATGCTCAAACTCGTGACCTGCAGCGATCCTAACGAAGCGGCCAGGAACGACGTCAACTTGTGGGACTCAGGTCGGATGTCCGGCCAGCCTGTTCAGCTGCGTGACAGCAAGTCCGGCCCACCGACCAGCGAATGAGGGCCGAGGTCGCTCACCTCGTCGTCGTCACATAGTCACGGCGACCCACGCCGACGTGCCAGGCGGCGCCAGCCCACCGATCGGCCGACGGCCCCGCCGGAGGCACCTGGAATGCTGGCCCCATGCCCGCCGACGTCGCGCCCCTGCTCCTGCTCGTGGCGGCGTCGGCCGTCATCCTCGGGACCGTGCTGCAGCGGGTCAGCGGGATGGGGGTCGGGCTCGTGGTTTCGCCGACGCTCGCGCTGCTGCTCGGGCCCGTCACCGGCGTACTGCTGACAAACATCACGACCGTCGTCTCCGCCGTGCTCATCGGGATCACGCTGCGACACGACATCGACTGGCAGCGATACCGCCGCCTCGCTCCCCTGATCGTCGTGGGGTCCGTGCCCGGAGCGCTCCTGGTCGGCGCCGCGGACCGCCATTGGCTCGAGGTGATCATCGGCGTCGCACTGATCGGCACGCTGCTGACGACCGCGTTGGTGCGGATCCCGCCCATGAGCGGTCGCCTCCCCGCCGCCGCGGCCGGCACCGCAGGAGGATTCCTCAACACGGCCGTCGGGGTGGCCGCGCCCGCGATGCTGGTCTACGCGCAGGCGACCAACTGGGGCCAGCGGTCGTTCGCCGCGACCCTGCAGCCGATCTTCGGGACCATGGGCGTGGTGTCCGTCCTGGTCAAGGTCGGGTTCGGCGCCGCGCCGGTGTCCGAGCTGCCGCTGGCGGTGGTCGGGCTGGTCGTGGCGATGGTGCCGATCGGCATCGTCATCGGCGGCCTGGTCGCGCGGCGGGCGCCCGCGGCCGTCGGGCGGAAGGTAGCGATCGTCGTGGTCACCGTCGGCGCGCTCAGCCTGCTCGGGCGGGGGCTGACGGGCGTGATCGGCTGACCCATCCCCCGGTCGGTGGACGGGCGCAGGGGCCACCAGGCTCAAGGCAGAGTCGGTCATCTCGCTGATTCGTCTACTACACACGCGGCGATCCTCCTATTGTCGAGGAACCCCTTAGTTCCCCTCACTAGGAGCGCCATGACTACCCAGACCATCGACATCCCTCACCTCGGCGGCTCCACCATCGGCTACCGGTTCGGCCGCGAGTACGACCCCACCCTGCCCACCCTGGTGATGCTCAACTCCTTCACCACCTCGGTGGAGCTGTACCGGCCGCAGTTCGCCAGCGATGACCTCGCCGCCCGCATGAACCTGCTCGCCATCGAGCCCTACGGGCACGGCGCGACCCGCTCCCGCTACCGGCACTTCACCTACTGGGACAGCGCGATCGCCGCCCTCCAGGTGATGCAGGCCCTCGACATCGACATGGCCTTCGCGCTGGGCACCTCCCAGGGCGGATGGATCGCCACCCGCATGGCACTGCTCGACCCCGACGCCGTCCGGGGCATCGTCGTGGTCGGCACCTCCATGGACTACGAGAGCCAGGCCAGCATGGAGCGCGGCTGCTGGGACGGCTCCGGCTTCTGCACCCCCGCGATCGACGCCCTCGCCGCCCCCGTCGGGGACGAGTGGCTTGTCGACGACGAGTTCGTCCTCGGCGTCCTGGCCGCCGGCCTCGGAGACGACATGTCGGACTCCGAAAAGCAGTTCTGGCTGGACACGTACCGCCAGAACTACACAGGCGACGACGGCCGGCACCGCCTCCGCACAGCGTCGATCAACCTGCGCGACCGCGACGGCCTCGAAGCCCGACTCGGCGACGTGATCTGCCCGGTCCTCTGGCTGCAGGGCACCGCCGACGCCGTGTACTCCGTGGCCAACGCCGAGGACGGCATCGCCCGCTTCACCGGCTCTCCCTCCGCCGAACTCCAGATCGTCGAGGGCGGCCAGCACTTCCTCACCGCCTCGGACCCCGAGACCGCCAACGCGGCCACCCTGGCCTTCGTCGACAAGTGGTCCTAGGTCCCAGCGGCTGCGTTGGTCGCCCGTCCCGCCACATGGGTGGCCGCGGGGCCATGGGATCGGAGTGACCTCGTCGTCGTCGTGGTCGTCGTGGTCTGGGTGGTCGGGGCGGTCGCCTTTTCCTACCCGGCATGTCGCTCGGCGAGTGGTCGCATGTGCAGCGTCGCGGCGGACGCGTCCTGGGAAAACGTGAACGGGTTTGACCTCGCGACGCGCCCGAGGGGGCGGCCTCCTGGCCGCTGTGCTCAGCTCGCTCGGGCGCGGGGTCGGGGGCCGGGTCGGAATCTTCTGAACGGTTGCGTGGTTACGCAGCGAGACAGCAGTCACTCGTGCCAACAATCCAGCGGGTCGGCCCACACTGGCCGGGTTCGCGGGAAAGAGGAACAATGACCGTCTCAACCGCCTCCGTCCGCGCTGTCGGAGTCACGACCTACGGTGGGCCCGACGCCCTGCAGGTCGTGGACGTCCCCAAGCAGGAACTCGGCCCGACCGAGGTCCGCGTGCGCGTCGCCGCCGCCACCGTCAACCCCACCGACACCTACACGCGCAACGGCTCCCGCTCGAAGACCGGAACGCCACGCGGAGCCGCAGACGTCCCCGGCATGGACATCGCCGGAACGCTCGTCGAGATCGGCGAGGACGTCGACACCTCCCTGTCCGTCGGCGACCGGGTGATGGGGATCGTGGTGCCGCGCGATGACCACGGTGCGTACCGCGAGGACATCGTCCTGCCCGCCCGGTCGATCACCGCCTCGCCCCGCGACGCCGACGACATCGCCGCGTCGACGCTCCCCATGAACGGCCTCACCGCGCGCCGCGCGCTCGATCTTCTGGGGCTGGAGCCCGGCCAGGTCCTCGCGGTCACCGGAGCGGCCGGCTCGACCGGCGGGTACGTCATCCAGCTGGCCAAGCACGACGGCCTCGTGGTGGTCGCCGACGCGTCCGAGGCGGATGAAGAGCTGGTCCGGTCGCTCGGCGCCGATCAGATCGTCCGGCGAGGAGACGGCGTCGCCGACCGCATCCTCGAGCTCTACCCCGACGGGGTCGACGGCCTCTTCGACGGAGCCGTCCAGGACGCCGCCGTGCTCCCCGCGGTCAAGACCGGGGGCGGGGTCGCGACAGTGCGGTGGTACCAGGGCGACGGCCAGCGCGACCTGCAGGTCCATGCCGTGAGCGTGGCGGACATGGCCGAGGAGCAGGAGAAGCTCGACGAGCTACGGCAGTTGGCCGAAGACGGCGTGGTCACCCTCCGCGTTGCGGACAGCTACGCGCCCGAGGACGCCTGGCGAGCCCACGAGCGACTCGAAGCCGGCGGCACGCGCGGACGGCTGGTCATCGACTTCACGCGGTGAGGTGAGGGCGGGCTGGCCGCTGGACGGGTGCTGGCCAGCCAGCCCGGGGCTGGCGGGTGCGGCAGAGCACGTCCAGTCGGCACGCGGAACTCTGGCGGGGATCGGCGGCCTCGTCGTCGTCACATGGCCACGCCCACACCCACAACTTCGAGCCGCCCACGGCGGCACCTTCGACAACGGACACGGCCCGGACACTCACACAGTGTCCGGGCCGTCCACTTCTCATCCGGCGCACCGCTTATCGCGGACGGCGAGAACCGAGGGCCGCTCTCCGACGCCGCCCGCCACCCCCGCCGCACTGTCCGGGCAGCGCATCTAACGCTCTGACCTGCGTATTCGCTGATGCCGCACCCGCCGGATCGGCCCCCGAGCAGGAGCAGGCCAGGAGGACGCGCGGCGGTGTCATCGTCGTCGATTGCTTGCACTTCCTAGCATCTAGGACAGCCGTCCAAGTCAGGTGACCAGAACGGTCTGTCTCGCCTCCCGCTCAACGGGATACCCGAGGCGCGCCTCATAATGCCTGGCAGACAGCGGTTGTCCCCGGAATTGGCCAATGTGTGAATTAGTCAACAAAACCAGCGCTTCGGCTTGCTACTGGCGGGTAGGTGAAAGATAATAAACGTGTCGCGTCAGCAAGAGCTGGTGCAATCCCCCTCCTCGGAAAGGCAGCCATGAGCACCGCGCCCCAGTCCCCCCAGCCCGCCGTCAAGAACCAGAACCGCCGCAAGAAGGCCCGCGCGATCATGGCTTCCGGGCTCGTCCTGGGCGTCGGCGCCGCCGTGACCCTGGCCGCCTGGTCGGATACCGTGTGGGGATCGGGCACGTTCGGCACCGAGGGAAACGCCTTCAACATCCAGGGCTCGTTCGACGGCGGCGCCAACTGGAAAGAGCACGTCTCCTCGACCGGCACCGGCGACAACGGGCCGGGAGCCATGTCGTTCGCCCAGAATGCCAACGCCCTCATCCCGGGCGTTCCCGTCTACCAGCTGGTCGGACTGCACGAGGCCCATGGAAATCTCGGCGCCGACATTGTCCTCAAGCGGACCAATGCCGATACCAGTGACCTGAGGGACGTCGTAAAGGTCGCCGTCACCGACGCCGGCACCAGCGAGACCGCACCGGCGTGTGGAGCCGGCACCACCTTCGGTGCACCCGTGACGATCGGGGCGCCCGCCGGGCAGATGCTCACCACCGACATCGCAGCGGGTGGCTACCGCTGGGTGTGCTTCTCCGCGACCCTCGACGACAAGGCCACCCCCACCGTCTCCAACAAGAAGTCGCAGCCGATCCTCTGGGAGTTCGCCGCCACCTCCAAGAACGAGCCCGCCGCCCGGACCACCACTCCATAATCCGCCACGCGCCGGCGGCGGTATCCCCACCGTCGCCGGCGCCTAGTTGAACTCCCTCGCCGCCCCTCCCGCCCTCACCAGGAGACCGCCATGAGCGCCCAGACCGTGCCGCCCCCGTCCGAAGAGTCGACCTCCACTGCCGGGTCCCATCGGGCGCCGCGGGGCAGGTCGGTGTGGTCCTACATCGGCGGCGGCATCGGCAACCTGCTCGCCGCCGCCGGCGTGGTCTGCATCGTGCTGGTGATCCTCGCGGTGTCGATGAACATCTCACTGATCATGTTCAAGACCGGCTCGATGTCTCCGACGATCCCCACGGGCTCCGTGGCAGTGGTCAAGGAGATCTCCGCCGATGAGATCCGGGTGGGTGACGTGATCACGGTCGATCGCGAGGAAGGCCAGCTGCCCGTGACCCACCGGGTCGTGGAGGTGTACCCGCAGTCGCCCGGCGAAGCCCTGGTCCAGATGAAAGGCGACGCCAACCCCAACGTCGACCCCGGCATGTACCGCGTCGAGACGGTCCGCAAGGTGCTGTGGTCCGTGCCAGAGCTCGCCAAGGTGATCGTGTGGTTCGGCAACCCCTACGTCTTGGGCGGGATCAGCCTCGTCGCGGCGCTCGGCGTGCTGTGGGCGTTCTGGCCGCGGGGCGAGGAGGAGAACCCGGAACGGAGGTCGAGCGATGAGTGAGACACGTGGCTTTTTCCGCGTCGGGCTGGTGCTCGTAGGAGTTCTCGCGTTAATCGCGACGGTGGCTCTGAGCGCGATCTCCATCCGGCCGACTGAGGCAACATGGTCGGACCGGGTCATGGGCACCTCCCAATTCGGGACCAGCGAAATCGCTGGAAAGAACTTCGCGAGGTCCGCCGCGGCTTATGGTTCCCTCAAGCCCTGGCTCTCTGGCGCGAGGAGCATCGGGTCGGTTCAGCGCGAAGTAGCTCCCACCACCCATTGGATCGCGCGCAACGAAGTGCCCTCTAACTGGCGCAATGAGTCCGCTGGCAACGCCTTCACCTCGGTTCGGGCAAGTGCTGACACTCGGACGTGCGCGCGTCGGGAGAACCAGCAGCCCGACGGGTGCCAGTTCGAAGATCTCCCGGATGGCCCCGGAACTAGCTACGCCGTGTCCCAAACCAGGGATCTCGAGGCGACAGCTTGGGCCCTGCTAGTGAGGGTGCCTCTCGTTCGTACTTCTTCCACGCCGATCACCGCTACCGCTTCGTGCGCTCCTGGCGTGGACGGCGATGCCTCGATTTCCGGTTCTCCAATTACGATCGGCGGATTTCTTTGGAACGATGGTGACCAAATTTCGATACCCAGTGAAGGCCATCAGATCTCTTTCACCAGGAACATCGGGCTGTATACGTACACGGGAGTCCTCCAGCATCACAGTGTTGAAAAGAACGGCTATGCCCTGTCCCAACTCCGACTCTTCGTCGAAGCGTCAGGAAACGTTCTCGGTTCCGACCCTTGGACCTTCCATGTAATTCTCGCCCACGCCGAATGTGGCGCTTCTAGTTCCTTTACTGATGCACCAACCCGCCCCAGCGCCTCTTGGCCCAGCCCGCTCCCAGAGCAACTCGGCCAGGTATCCGCCATGCGGACTGCCGAAGTCATGCAAACAGAGACCCAGGCAGCGCTGGCTAGTGAAACTTCCCCGGGCAACGTCGACGAGACGGAGTTGCCTTCGTTGGAGGAGGTCGCGGGCGACGAGTCGTCGACAGACGAGGAGGGAAAGTCGACCGAGACCGCCCCGAGCCAGACCGCCTCGCCGCAACCGACCCAGTCCTCAGAACCGCACGCCGCGGAGCCGGAGCCAGTGGGTTCGGAGCCCACAACGTCGGAGCCGGCGGCCTCCGAGCCGACCGTGCCCACCACCGTTCCCGCGGGTCCGCAGGAACCCGAGATGGTGCGGGTCGGCCGGGAGTTCGCCGTGGTCAACCGCGAGGGCGTCGAGTTGGGCACCGCGAGGATCGACGACATCGCGCGGACACCCGGCTGCGGAGTGGAGCTCACCCTGAGCATCCGCACCTCTGCCGAGGCGGGCCCCGACCGGTGGGCATCCCTCGGCCCGGGAGACTTCGCTGAGGTCCGCCCGAGCGGGTCGATCCGCAGGGCCGGCACCGTCAGCTCGGACTGCGAGCAGTCGACCGGCTCGAGGACCACCGCGCTGTCGGCGGGCCGGGAGTACGAGATCCTCATCGCGATCGCGCTCGACGACTCCGCGCAGCAGGCCATGCTCCGACCCGACGGCACCGCCGGGTGGATGTTCGATCTACCGCCGCTGCCCAAGGTGACCGCGACGACCAACCCGTCGGCGCCGGCGCCCACCTCGAGCCCGGCCACAGACGCGAGCGAGCCCAGCGTCGAGACGTCGGTGACCACCGCTGAGGCATGAGCCACCCTCTGCAGGCACGCACCCAGGCCGGCTCTCGGTAGACGAACCGCAGCCGCCCTCGCCCCGTCGGCCGGTCCCGCACACGATGCGCGGGGCCGGCGGTCTGCGTTGCGGGCCCTCGTCGTCGTCACACATTCCGATCGCCGTTGTTAGGGACGTGCTTCGGAAAGCAGGGTTCTGATG
>NZ_JAALDU010000065.1 GCF_014145015.1 Dietzia sp. E1
CGACACTGGCCGCGCAGCCGGCCGACCTCGCGCCCCTGCCGACGCGGACCGACGGCGGTACCGAACCCGCGCGCTCGAGAGCCGGAGCGGCGACCGGTGACGGCGCCCGGCACGGCCGGATCCGCGACACCGTGGACCGCGGCGAGCCGCTCGGCTCGGCCGGTTCGGGCGAGGGTGACACCCCGACGGACGGCACCGATCCCCAGGCTCCCCGGCCGGGCCAGGATCGCCCCGCCATCCCGTCGCCCATGGGCGACGGCCCGAAGGGCGAACTGCCCACCGGCGACGGTGGCGAGGACGAGCCCGCCGAGGGCACGCCCGCTCCGGACGATGACGGCCCGCCCCCGCTGACCGACCGTCCTCCGCTGACGGGTCGTCCTCCACTGATGGGTCGGCCTCCGCTCACCTCTCCCGGCCCGCCCGGTGGTGGCACGCCCCCGGTGGGTCCGCCGCCCCACGTCGTCGACGGCCTCCCGTCGCCGGACGCGGCTACGCCCGATCGCTCGGAGCACCCGGCCCACGGGGACGCGCCGGACATGATCGGACCGGTGGTGGGCGCCCCGATCGTCGTCCCGACCCCGGACGTCCCCGCCGACGGTGAGCCGGACGCGGCGACCCCCGCCGATGACGGCTCCGAGCCGAGGTGAGCCCCGCTCTCCGGAGGTCACAACCGGCCCGCTGGTGGCATTCGGCGCGCCTGCGCATCACCGTCAGCATCACCCTGGTGACCGCGGCCGTGTTCGCCGCGATGGTGATCTTCATGATCCAGCTGCTCGACCTCAGCACGGAACGCGTCACCGACTCTCGCCTCAACCGTGAGGCGGGCGACTTCTCGACCTTCATGTCCGCCGGGATCCTGCCGTCGTTCGAGTCTGACGACCCCACCGTCGAGCAGCTCATCCGGGCGTACCTGGCACAGCAGTACCCCTCCTCCGAGATCCTGCTCGTCGGCACGGCCATCGAGTCGGGGACGCAGTTCACCCTCTCCCGGTACGGGCCGGACGAGGACCGGCTGTTCCCCCCGGCCATGCGCTCGCGGATCCAGCGGATCGGGCTGTCCCCCATGGAGGACTCCGGCGTGATCGACGACTCGGTGCGCTGGCGCAAGGCCACCGTCGAGAGTCCGGCCGGTCCGGCCAACATCGTGGTGGCCATCAACGACCGCGGCACGCATGACGAGACCCGCCGCGTCGCCGGCTTCCTGCGCTGGGCCGCCGCCGGGGGCATGGTGGTGAGCGCACTGCTCGCGTGGTGGATCGCCGGCCGGATGCTCGTCCCGGTGCGACGGATCCGCGAGGCGGCGGAGACCATCTCCGCGGCCGACCTGTCACGGCGCGTGCCCTCCGACGGGCCCGACGAGATCGTCTCCCTCGCCGACACCGTCAACGACATGCTCGAGCGGGTCGAGGACGCCTACCGCACACAGCGGGAGTTCCTCGACGACGCCGGCCACGAGCTGCGGACACCGCTGACCGTGGTGCAGGGCAACCTCGACCTCATGCCCGACGACCCGGAGGGGCGGGCGGAGACTACCCGACTCATGCAGGACGAACTGTCCCGGATGGCCCGCATCGTCGAGGACCTGCTCACGCTCGCCCGCGCCGACCGTCCGGACTTCCTCCGGACCGCCGCGACCGACGTCACGGAGCTCGTGCTGGACGTCGAGGCCAAGATCGAGGTGGTGGCCGACCGGGACTGGCGGGTGCTGCCGTACGCCGAGGGTCTGGCCAGGTTGGACCAGCACCGGATCACGCAGGCCCTCATGCAGTTCTGCTCCAACGCGGTCCGGTTCACCGGGCCCGGGGACACCATCGAGATCGGGTGCCGGGTCATCGAGCCCGGCGACCCGACCATCGCCGCGGAGCTCGTGTCCGGGGCCGTCCCGGAGACCCCGAAGCGGGAGTCCTACCGTCGCCGGCTTCTGTGGTGGGTCCGCGACCGGGGGCCGGGGATCCCGCCCGGCGAGGAGGAGAGCATCTTCGAGCGGTTCCACACCGCGCGCGGCCAGCTCCGTGACGGACGTGGCGGCACCGGCCTCGGGCTCGCCATCGTCTCTACGATCGCCAAGGCGCACGGAGGACGTGCGTTCGCGTTCAACGCCGCCGGGGGCGGCGCGACGTTCTGCATCGTCATCCCCCTCATCGCGCCGCCGCCCGAGAAGGATTCGGGCACGGCCGCCGGGACCGATCCGTCCGACGCGGGCGGCTCCGAGACCCGCTGAACCCCTCCGGTCTCGGGCCGAACCGCGGACACGGACGCCTGCCAGCGTCCAGCAGCGCGGCCCCCGTGCGATACTCCGAAGTCGGAGAAGGAGGAGATGCATGACGAACGTTCTCGTCGTGGAGGATGATGACCTCATCCGCTCGGTCTTGGTCAAGGCACTCGGTGGTGCCGAGTACACCGCACTCGAGGCGGTGGACGGGGAGAGCGCGCGTGCCATCCTGTCGACCATCTCCGACATCGACCTGATGTTGCTCGACATCGGCCTGCCGGACACCGACGGCCTGACGTTGCTGCGCGAGGCCCGCGACCGCGGGTTCGCCGCGCCCGTCATCATCCTCACGGCCCGCGACAGCGTCGCGACCACCGTCGAGGGACTGGAATCCGGCGCCAACGACTACATGGTCAAACCCTTCCGCGTCCCCGAACTGCTCGCCCGCATCCGACTGCGGCTGCGTGAGCACGAGGCGACCGAGGACCCGGGCATCCTCGAGCACGCCGGAATGCGCCTGGACATCCGTACCCGCCGCGTCGAGGTGGACGGCCGCATCCAGGAGCTGACCAACCGCGAGTACTCGCTGCTCGAGATGCTCCTGCGCAACAAGGGCGAGACCATCAGTCGCGAGCAGCTCCTCGAGAGCGTCTGGGGCATGGACTTCGACCCGGGTTCCAACATCGTCAACGTCTACATCCGCTCCCTGCGCCGCAAGATCGGCGAGAACAAGGTGCAGACGGTGCGAGGGGTCGGCTACCGCGTGGAGTGAGCGCGCGGGCCGGCCGGCGCCGCCTCGTCAGACCAAAGAGAGGACCCCCGGCCGCGGCCGGGGGTCCTCTCGTTCGTGGCGGCATCCCCGCGGCCCCTGCCACCCCGTAGTCGGCAATGATCGACGGCAGCGCGACCGACAGCACCGTCTCGTCGAGGATCATGAGAAAGGCGCCGAGAGCGAGGCGTCGTCACACCGCGACCCCGGGCCGCACGACAACCCGCCCACCCGGCATCACCTCCATCCGTCGTAGACGGCGTGAGCGTGCCGCGTTCTCCGCCCAGCGTCGGTCATGCGTGACGGTGAGCACCGCGCCGCCGTACTCCGCCAGAGCATTCTCCAGCTGTTCGACGAGCTCGGGGGACAGGTGATTCGTCGGCTCGTCCAACAGGAGGACGTCACTCGGGACGGTGACCGCCACAGCGATCTCGAGACGCCGACGTTGTCCCACGGAGAGCTCCGAGAGCATCACGTCTAGGTCCCGCGGAGCGAAGAGCCCGAGGCCGAGGAGCATCTGGGCAGCGTCATCGCGATGAGCGCCCGTCGCCCGGGCGTAACTGCCGAGCAGGCTGCCGTCGACGCGGGCATCGAGGCTCTGGCGCAGCCACGCCACACGAAGTCCGGGACGCCGCCAGACCACTCCGCTGTCCGGTGTGAGTTCACCGGCGAGCACCCGCAACAGAGTGGTCTTCCCTGCGCCATTGGGGCCGGAGACCAGCCATCGATCCCTCGAGTTGACGCTCAGTGCGTCGAGGCTGAGGCGAGGCCCTCGTCCGTCGATCCCGGTGTCGACGGAACCAGCGGCGAGGATCAGGGCCGTCCCGTGACTCCCCTCCCGATCCCCCGACGCCGAGGGATCCGCGAACGGTGGCGTGAACGTCAACGGTTCCGGCGGCCGGGGTGCCGGCCTCGCGGTGAGCCGGGAGACCCGTTCCTTCGCCTGCGCGATCCGACTCGACGCCCCGTGGTCACGGCTCCGAGCACGGAAGGCACCGTGGCCGAAGGCGGCCCGCACCTGCTTGCGGGGAATCGCACCGAGGCGGAACGAGTTCGCCGCGACGAGGGCTTCGTTCCGGGCCAGGTCCCGGCGCCATGTCTCGTGTTCCTCGAGCAGACGCCGTCTCTCCGCAGCACGAGCCGAAAGGTACCCGGCATAACCGTCACCGTAGCGGCTCAGACCACCGTCCTCGATGCACACGATGTCGGTCGCGAAGCGGTCGAGGAATGCACGATCGTGGGTGACCACGACGAGCGCCCCGTGATGGTGCGCGAGGCGGTCCTCCAGCCAGGCGATACCGGCGTCGTCCAGGTCGTTCGTCGGCTCGTCGAGCAGGAGGAGTTCCGCTCGAGAGGACAGCGCGGCGGCGAGCGCGAGCCGCGCGGACTCTCCCCCGGAAAGCGAGTGCACCGGGCGGCTCCGCTCGACATGCCCGAGCGACAGCTGCTCGAGCGAGGCATCCACCCGTTGGTCGAGCTGATACCCGTCGCGCGCGTCGAACCGATCCATCAGGTAGCTCAACCGGTCGAGTAGCCGAGTCTGATCCCCGGCCCCGGCGCGGGCCAACTCGTCGGCGACCTCCCGCATCTCGGCCTCGAGTCGGCGGACATCGGCCAACAGCACGTCGAGCGCTCCGGCCACCGTCGTCCCCGGCGCGAACTCGGGTCGTTGTTCGGCCAACGCGAGCCCTCCGGGGAGGTGCACATCCCGCTGCCCCGCGGACAGCGGGAGAACCCCCGCGAGCACACGCAGGAGAGTCGACTTCCCCGAGCCGTTGTCGCCGATCACCGCGAGACGGTCGGCGGGCCCCACGGCGAGGTCGACGCCGTCTAGCACTGTCCGGTCGGCGAACCGGGCGGTTCCCGCGCGGATGAGGCACTGACGATGCGGACGTCGTGCGGAGACGGTCGGGGAATGCGAAGGTCTGGGTGATCGGGTCATCGCTGGTGTCCTCTCCGCGTCGCGTGGTGATGACACCAACGGACGGCGGTGTTGTACGTCGTCCTGGGGACGCGCACTGCGGTACGGGACCTCACGCCAGCAGCGTCACGCTGCCGAACGTGCGTAGGACCCACCACGGAGAAGACTCGACGTGGCGTCCCGTACTAGAGAACCAGTGAACCCATGGCGCGAATGTTATCAGAGCGGCAGCACGTCCGCCCCCGTCTCCGCGCGGACCGCACCGGCTGACGACGCCCACCCGGGGCGCCGCCAGCCGGTCCGCCTCAGTCGCCCGACGGCTCCCAGCCGAACGGCATGAGCACGCTCTGCAGCTCGCAGAACGCCTCGAGGCCCTCGGGGCCGTTCTCGCGGCCGAGGCCCGAGTTCTTGAAGCCGCCGAACGGGGCGGTGGGATCGAAGGCGTACCAGTTGATGCCCATCGTGCCGGTGCGCACGCGCTGGGCGACGGCGAGCGCGGCGTCCGGGTCGGACGAGTACACCGCGCCGGCCAGGCCGTACTCGGAGTCGTTGGCGATCCGCACGGCGTCGTCGACCGAGTCGTAGGGGATCACCTGCAGGACCGGGCCGAAGATCTCCTCCTGGGCGATGGTCATGGAGTTGTCCACGTCGCGGAAGACGGTCGGCTGGACGTACGCACCCTCGGCCACGTGCTCGGGCAGGCCCTCGACCTCGCCGCCACCGTAGGCAATGGTCGCGCCCTCCTCGACGCCCTTGCGGATGTAGCCCTCGACGGAGGCCTTCTGCTTGTGGTTGGCCAGCGGGCCGAACACGGTGCCCTCGTCGGCGGGGTCGCCGACGGGCATGAGCGAGACGTTCTCGACCAGCGCGTCCACCACCTCCTCGTAGCGCGAGCGCGGGGCCAGGATCCGGTTCTGGGACACGCACGCCTGCCCGGAGTTCATGAGCGCGGAGAACACCATGGTGCCGGCGGCGGAGGCCAGGTCGGCGTCCTCGAGCACGATGGCGGCGCTCTTGCCGCCCAGCTCGAGCGAGCAGCGCTTGAGGCCCCGCGCGGCGATCCCGGCGATGTGCTTGCCGACCTCGGTGGAGCCGGTGAACGAGATCTTGTCGACGTCCGGATGGGACACCAGGTGGTCGCCCACGGAGCTGGGGCCGGTCACCACGGACAGCACGCCCTCGGGCAGGCCGGCCTCGCGGAACAGGTCCGCCAGCCACAGCGCCGACAGCGGGGTGGCCGACGAGGGCTTGAGGACCACCGAGCTGCCGGACAGCAGGGCCGGCGCGAGCTTGGCGGTGTTGAGGTAGAGCGGGACGTTCCACGCGGTGATCGCCGCGACCACGCCGACGGGCTGGCGGGTGACGACGGAGGCGCCGAAGTCGCCCTGACGCACCTCGGACCACGGGAAGGTCTCGGCGAGGCGGGAGTAGTAGCGCAGCACGCCGAGGGTGGGGGTCACCTGGATCATCGACGCGGCGCTCGCCGGCGCGCCCATCTCCTGCGACAGCAGGGTGCAGACCTCGTTCTGCCGCTCCTCGAGCATGTCGGCCACGCGGGCGAGCAGCGCGCCGCGCTCGGCGGGCGGCGTGTTCCTCCAGATGCCGGACTCGAACGAGTCGCGGGCCTGGCTGACCATCTCGTCCAGGTCCTCGGTGGTGGTCTCGGCGACCCGGCCCACGACCTGGTTGGTGGCCGGCGAGGTCACCTCGAGGACGCCGGTGGTGATGGGATCGGTCCAGCGGGTGCCGGAGAAGAGCTTGTCATGGACGACGACCACGGGGGA